>NZ_BAAJYT010000016.1:0-48688 GCF_057541515.1 Acidovorax sp. KNOB132 | reverse complement strand
CGCACAGCGTGGGCGCCGCGGGCGCGCCGGCGATGGTGACGGTGGTGCCGCTCGCGCAGGCCGGTGCCGTGGCGGCCGCGGCCATGTTCGGGGCGCCCAGGCACAGCAGGGCGGGGGCCGCCAGCGCCAGCAGGGCGCGTCGGGCGCAAGGGGGTCGTCGCATGGAAATCTCCCTCTCTTGTTCGATGGATCGGTGTGTCGCGCCTCCCGGGCGGGGGGGCGGCTCCATTCTTGGAGAAAGCGCGGGCCCCGGGCCGCCGCAGCGCCTGAAGCCTTCTGAATCGTTCTGGGGTGGCGGTGCCGGCCCAGGGTGCCGTGTGCAAGGCGTTACCTGTGGTCACAGCTCCTTGGAATCCTTGGCCTGGCCTGTCATGTTTGCTATTGAAATAATAGCTGCCAAGGCATGTTTCACTAGGGCGTGAGGCCTGAAAGGCTTGCAATCGATCTATACTCCCGCCCGTTGGTGCTCGCGCGGTCATTGCGACCGCGCAGTTAAACGGGAACCAGGGAGGGCGCGTCCGACGGACCGCGCCCCAACCTGGGCTGCCCCCGCAACGGTAAGCGAAAGAAGGCCTCGCCTTCACCCCGTGGAATCGTGCCCACTGGATGCCTCGGCATCTGGGAAGGGCCCACGGGTTTTCGCCAGCCCGGAGACCGGCCGACAGGGGGCCGCGCGCCCCAAGGCACAGGCCTTGGAGCGCGCGGCCCATTTCACGGAACCTGCGGGGAGGCAGGGGTCCGGGCGAATGCATTCCTGTGGTCCCCATGCAAATCTTCTCTGTGCTGGCGCGTGCGCCAGCCCCGCGGCCATGACGCCGGGCACCGTCTGGTTCGTCGGTGCCGGGCCGGGCGATCCCGAGCTCATCACCGTCAAGGGCCGCGCGCTCATCGAGCGCGCCGGTGCCATCCTGTTCGCGGGCTCGCTCGTCAACGAGGCGGCCACGCGCTGGGCGCCGCCCGGCTGCACCATCGCCGACAGCAAGGACATGACGCTGCCGCAGATGGCCGCGTGGCTCATCCTGCAGGCGCAAAAGCACGACACCGTGATCCGCCTGCAGACGGGCGATCCGGCCCTGTACGGCGCGCTGATCGAGGTGGTGCAGCCGCTGGACGCCGCGGGCGTGCCGCTGCGCGTGGTGCCGGGGGTGTCCTCGGCCATGGCCTCGGCCGCGGCGGCGGTGGAGAGCTTCACCCTGCCCGAGGTCACGCAGAGCGTGATCTTCACCCGCGTGGAGGGCCGCACGCCCATGCCGCCGGGCGAGTCGCTGGCCGAGCTGGGCCGCCACCACTGCACGCTGTGCATCTTTCTGTCGATCACGCTGCTGCACAAGGTGCAGGCCGGGCTGCGCGAGGCCGGCTGGGCCGAGGACGCGCCCCTGCTCGTGGTGCACAAGGCGAGCTGGCCGGGCGAGGAGCTGATCGTGCGCGGCACGCTCGCCGACATCCGCGACCGCTGCCGCGAGGCCCAGGTGGTGAGCCAGGCCATGGTGATCGCCAGCCCCACGCTGGGCGCCCGCCAGTGGACGGAGCTGGCCAAGTCCAAGCTGTACGACCCCACCTTCACGCACCGCTTTCGCCGGGCGAGCGAGCCCGCCCGCCCCACCCAACCCCCTCTGGAACGTGCCCCATGAACACCACCATCCTGCTGATCGGCCATGGCTCGCGCGAGCCCGAGGGCAACGACGAGATCCACGCCTTCGTGGCGCAATGGCGCGCGCGCCAGCCGGCCTGGCGCATCGAGGTGTGCTTCATCGAGTTCGCGCCGCCCGGCCTGCACGATGGCCTGCTGCAGGCCGCGCAGGGCAGCCAGCGCGTGCTGGTGCTGCCGCTGTATCCGCAGTATTCGTCCACCACCACGGCCAGCGTGGTGGACGACGTGCAGGCCTGGACGCGCAGGCAGCGGCGGCTGCTGGAGTTTCGCTTCGTGAACAGCTACCACGCGCACCCGGGCTACATCCAGGCCCTGGCGCAGAGCGTGCGCGCGCACTGGAAGCGCGAGGGTGGCCGGGCCGAGCAACTGGTGATGAGCTTTCACGGCATTCCCGCGCGCAACGTGCAGCTGGGCGACCCCTATCAGCAGGAATGCCTGACCACCGCCACGCTGGTGGCGCAGGCCCTGGGCCTCTCGCCCGAGCAGTACCGGGTGACCTTCCAGTCGCGGTTCGGCAAGGCCCGCTGGCTGGAGCCCTACACCGAGCCCACGCTCATCCAGATGGCCCAGTCCGGCACGCGCAGCGTGGACGTGATGTGCCCGGGCTTTCCCTGCGACTGCCTGGAAACCCTGGAGGAAATCAACCAGGAAGCGCGCGAGGCGTTCCTGCACGCGGGCGGCCAGGCGTTCCGCTACATCCCCTGCATGAACGACGACAACGCCTGGATCACCGGCCTCAGCCAGATCGCCCAGCAGCACCTGCAGGGCTGGGACGGGCACTGAGGCACGCCGAGCACGGACGGCCCGCCATGCAGATTTCCGCCCCTTCCGCCACCCGCACGCTGTGGTTCACCGGCCTGTCGGGCGCGGGCAAGACGACGCTGGCGCAGGCCTTCGCCAGCCGGCTCCAGGCCCGCGGCATCGCCTGCACGGTGCTGGACGGCGATGTGCTGCGCGGCGGCCTGAACGCCTCGCTCGGGTTCAGCGCCGCCGACCGCAGCGAGAACATCCGCCGCACGGCCGAGGTGGCGCGCCTGTTCAACGAGGCCGGGCTGTGGGTGGTCGCCGCCCTGATCTCGCCCCAGGAGAGCGACCGCCAGCGGATGCGCCAGATCGTGGGCGAGGACCGCTGCCGCCTGGTGTGGGTCCGCACGCCCCTGGCCGTGTGCGAGGCCCGGGACCCCAAGGGCCTGTATGCGCGGGCCCGGGCCGGCCAGTTGCCGGGGTTCACCGGTGTGGGCGGGGCCTACGACGAGCCCGGGGATGCGGACTTCGAGATCGATACGGCGGGGGCGTCGGTACAGGCCTGCGTCGAGGCGCTGTGGGCCACGCATGGCCCGCCTCCCACCGAGCAGGGGCCGGCGCGATCCGCCGAGCGCTGAAGGGCCCGGCAACACAGTCCGACAGGCCTTCAGCGCAATCAAATCGCCGGCATCATGCTATTGATTCAATAGCAACCTTTGGCCGCATGCGACACGGGCCACCCGCCACGGGCCGCAGTGCGGCCCCGCTCACTCCGGCACGCTGATCGCGCCGCTGGTCACGGTGATGGCATTGCCGTTCACCGGCGTGGCGGCGATGGCCGGCACGTTGGCCGCCGTGATCGCGGGCGCGCTGCCCGGCTGGCCGCCGCGCGGCACCGTGCGCACCACCTGGCTGGCGGGCAAGGCGGTGCCGTTGGCGAGGTGGTCGTACATGGCGTCGAGCGCACGGTTCAGGTACACGTGCAGCGGGATGTAGCGCGTGTCGTAGCCCGGCAGCACGCCGGTCAGGCCGATGAAGCTGTCGAAATGCTGTGCGTTCGTCACCTCGATGTAGCGCAGGCGGCTGGACGCGCCTTCCACCCGGCGGTTCAGGGCCGCATAGGGGCGGGAGGTGTGGTTGACCGGCAGCAGGGCGTCCGAGCGGCCGTGCACGATGATGGCGGGCTTGCCGCGCAGGTTGCCGCTGCGGCGGGTTTCGTCCACGCCGGCCTGCAGCCGCTGCGCCGCGTCGTCGGTGCCCGTCACGAGGTTGCGCAGGCACAGCGCGCCGCTCAGGTTCCAGTCGCGCGCGCCGGTGGCGCTCTGCGACAGCACGTCGCGCGTGGCGCCGCCCAGGCTGCGGTTGTTGACGAGCTGCACGCCCGCCGAGGGCGGCACGCCGTTGCCGGTGGCGAACATGTCGGCCAGCGCGGCGGGCGCCAGCGGCGTCACCGCGCCCTGCGCCGTTGTCGCCGCGAAGCTGTAGCCGCACAGGTTGTCCTTCACGCTCGAACGCGAGAGCGCATTGGCGAAGGTGACCGCCACGGCGGGCACGACCTCGAAGCCGGCGAGGGACGGGTACTGCGCCACCGATTCCGCCTCCCAGCCGTAAGCCCGCAGCCGGGCCAGCGCCTGCTCGGCCAGGGCCACGGTGCTGCCGCCGGTGATGAGCCCCTGCGCGCGCAGCGCCTCGCAGCGGTTGGAGGCGATCGGCAGCGACGGGCTGGCGAAGCCCACCGCGAACGTGCTGGCGTACGGGCTGTCGCTGATGGAGGGCGCCAGCGCGGCGCAGGCCTGGTACAGCTGCGCGTAGGTGGTGTAGTCGATGAGGGTGCGGCTGTTCACGGCCACGTCGGTGGTGCCCCGGCGCACGGTGACGCCGGGGTTGGCCGGCAGCTCCACCGCGGGCTCCGACACGGCCACGCCGCCGATCAGGCCCTGCGTGTCCTGCTCGGCCGCGGCGATGGCGGCGGCCCCGCCATTGGAGAGGCTGGAGGCGATGACGATGGTGTTGGACGGCTTGAAGGTGCGCAGCCGCTGCCCGCCCGGAGACAGATCGCCGAAGCGTTCGTTGATGACGTAAAAGCCCATCTCCACCGCGCGCAGCGTGGCCAGGCCCCAGTCCTTCTCGGGGTTCTGCCCCGAGTGGGCGTGCTTGAAGGCGAAGCGGTTGGGCGTGGCGGTGTTGAACGCGGCCAGGTCGGCGGCCGACAGACCGGCGTTGAACGCGGCGCTGGTGCCGGCCGAGGTGGCCGAGGTGCGGGTGCCGTCGATCAGCGGCACGGTGTCGGCCTGAAGGTCATGCGGGGCCGCGCCCGTGCCCTTGTCGGTGTAGGCCACGGCGCAGCCGCGCTTGAGGCCCCACTCGCCGGTGGACATGCCGCCGTAGATGCCGCGCGAGCCCGATGCCGTCGCGGTGATGATGCAAGGCCTGGCGGGGTTGAAGGTGTCGGGCACCTGCACCATCAGCGTGACGTTCTGCCGGCCCGAGCCATCGTCGTAGTAGGCGATGGTTTCGGTGCCCGCGATCTTGCCCTCGCCCGCCGTCACGCGGCCCTGCGCATCCACGTTGGGGCCGTAGAGCGTGCCGTAGCCGCCAGCGGCCGTCATGTCCAGCAGCGCACGGTAATTGGTATAGATGGCGTTGCGGCGCAACTCTGCCGCCGTGGGCTGGGCGCCTTCGTAGCCGGGGGCATCGGGGTCCGCCAGGCCGGTGCGGCCCAGGCCGGCGGTCAGCAGATCGTCGTCCACGCCGTCGTAGGTCGCCTGGCGCAGGCTGGCCAGGTAGGACGGGCGCACGTTGAAATCGAAGTCCACGGTGTTGCCGCCGCCGCCGCCGCAGGCAACCAGGAGGGCGGCGGTCAGGGCAGCGAGGGCAATGGCGCGGGGAATGAGCGGTCGCATCGGAAATCTCCTGCAGCGGGGAAACGGAATGAAATTGTCGTGGAGAGTATGCAATGGCGGTGCGGGGCGTTGCCAATGGCGGCATCCACAAGGCGTTGCAATGTTTTCAAGTGCGGATCATGCCACGGTGAGGAATCTCAACCAAAAACAATGCGAACCATTCGCAATATCATTTAACATGCCGCCTTGAAAAACAGCGCCCTGGTGGGGAGCCCCGGGGAGAGCCTCTCCCCGGGGCGCTCGCTGCGCCTCGCTGGCCCTGCGTGGCGGCCCCTGCCGTCGCCACCGCCCCTCCCGACTGCGCCCATGCCACCACCGATCGAACCACCGTCCGACCTCCGCCCGACCCCTGGCGGCTTCTTTCCGCTGTGGGGCTGGCCCATCGCGCTGGGGGTGCTCACCGCCACCGGCCTGCTGAGCGCCCTGGTCAGTGATGGCTGGGGAGACGTCTGGTCCTGGGTGGCGCTGGGGGTGCCGGTGGCCGCCATGGCCTGGTTCGGCCTTCGCCGCCGCCCGCCCCCAGCTTGAGCCCGATCCCGATTTTCCCTGGCCCGATGCACTTGGCTCCTGGACGGACTTGTCCACGCCGCGCCGCCCCTTTCATTCATTCACGCCCTTCCTGACCTTGCCCCTCCCATGCCCATGAACCAGCACACCCCCATCGCCCTGGCCGTCGCACTGGCCCTCGCCACGTTCGGGCTCCAGGCCAATGCCCAGGCCACGGCCACCTCGGCGGATGCCCCCACCCTGCCCACGGTGACGGTGGGCGCCAGCGCGGACGCATCGGCGCAGGGCCTGTCGCCCGCCTACCCCGGCGGCCAGGTCGCCCGCGGTGGGCGGGCCGGCATCCTGGGCACGCGCGATGCGATGGAGACGCCTTTCAGCATCACCAGCTACACCAACGAACTGATCCAGGACCGGCAGGCGCGCAGCGTGGGCGAGGTGCTGCAAAACGATGCCGGCGTGGGGCTGGCGCGCGGCTTCGGCAACTTCCAGGAAACGTATTTCATCCGCGGCTTTCTGCTGGATTCGGACGACGTGGCCTACAACGGCCTGTACAGCCTGCTGCCGCGCCAGTACATCGCGACCGAACTCTTCGAGCGCGTGGAGCTGCTGCGCGGCGCCTCGGCGTTCCTGAACGGCGCGGCGCCCAACGGCGGCGGCATCGGCGGCGCGATCAACCTGCTGCCCAAGCGAGCGCCCAACGAGCCGCTGTCGCGCGTGACCGTGGGCACGGGCTCGGGCGGGTACGGCCAGGTGTCCACCGACATCGCGCGCCGCTTCGGCCCCGACAACAGCACCGGCATCCGCCTGAATGCCGCCTACCGCGACGGCGACACCGCCGTGGACCATGAAAAGAGCCAGCTGGGCCTGGTCTCCGTAGGCCTCGACTGGCGCAGCCGCGACGTGCGCCTGTCGGGCGACATCGGCTGGCAGGACAACAAGCTCAAAGGAACGCGCACCAACGTCACCCTCAACGGCGCTAACGCCAACTTCATTCCCGCCGCGCCAGACGCCTCGGCCAACTTCTCGCAGCCCTGGACGTACTCCAACGAGCGCGACCTGTTCGGCACCTTCCGCGGCGAAGTGGACATCAGCCCCGATGTGACCGCGTGGGGCGCCTGGGGCCTGCGCCGCAGCGAAGAGTCCAACTCGCTGGCCAACCTCAGCGTGAGCAACTCGACCACCGGCGAAGGCAGCACCTACCGCTTCGACAACACCCGCAAGGACCGGGTGAACACGGGCGAGCTGGGCGTGCGCGGCAAGGCCCGCACGGGCAGCGTGGGCCATGAGTGGGTGGCCTCGGCTTCGTACTTCGATGCCGAGAAAGACAACGCCTACGCATTCGACTTTTTGAACACCCGCCCGGGCAGCCTCTATGCCTATACACCCTACGCACAGCCCGCCTTCAGCGCGAATGCGGGCTATGGCGGCACGCTCGCCAGCCCCAACCTGACCGGCCGCACCCGCATGACCAGCTTCGCGGTGGGCGACACGATGTCCTTCGTGCAGGACACCGTCCTCGTCACGCTGGGCCTGCGCCACCAGAAGCTCGACGTGGCCGACTATGCCTACGGTACTTCGGCCCTGACCAACCGCTACGAGCAAAGCCGCACCAGCCCCCTGGCGAGCGCCGTGTTCAAGGCCAGCAAGCAGCTGTCGCTGTACGCCAACTATGTCGAGAGCCTGAGCAAGGGCGAAACCGCGCCCGCCACGGCCAACGGCACGCCGGTGGTCAACCGCGGCGAGCAGCTGTCGCCCTACGTCGCCAAGCAAAAGGAGATCGGCCTCAAGTACGACGCTGGCCGGATCGGCGGCTCGCTGGCGCTGTTCAGCACGACCAAGCCGCGCGCCATCGTCAACGCGGCCAACGTGTTCGCCTCGTCCGGCAAGGACCGTCACCAGGGCGTGGAGCTCAACGTGTACGGCGAGGCCACGCGCGGCCTGCGCGTGCTCGGCGGCATGACGTGGCTGGATGCCAAGCAGCGCGAGACCGGCAATGCCGCGCTCAATGGCAACCGCGTGATCGGCGTGCCGCGCCTGCAGGCGAACCTGGGCGCGGAATGGGACGTGCCAGGCGCGCAGGGCCTGGCCCTGGACGCGCGCGTGGTGCGCACCGGCGCCACCTATGCCAACGACGCCAACACCCTGCGCGTGCCCGCCTGGACGCGCCTGGATCTTGGCGTGCGCTACGCCACCGAGTGGAGCGGCCGCCTGGTCACCCTGCGCGCCCGCGTGGACAACGCCACCGACCGCAACTACTGGGCCTCCGCCGGCGGCTACCCGGGCTCCGGCTACCTCGTGGTGGCGGCGCCCCGCACGTTCACGCTGAGCGCCAGCGTGGATTTCTGATCGCGCCGCGACGCACCCATCCATTGCCCCGACCATGCTGACCGCACGCTCCCTCAAGACCTGGACCTGGCTGCACAAGTGGAGCAGCCTGGTCTGCACCGTGTTCATGCTGCTGCTGTGCCTCACAGGCCTGCCGCTGATTTTCCACCACGAGATCGGGCACCTGCTGGGCACCGAGGTGGAAGCCCCGCCCATGCCCGCCGGCACGCCGCACGTCAGCCTGGACCGCGTGCTGGACGTGGCACGTGCACAGCACCCGGACCGCGTGGTGCAGTTCGCCTCGCAGCCCGAGGACAGCACCGACCTGTGGTTCGCCAC
This sequence comes from Acidovorax sp. KNOB132, assembly GCF_057541515.1. NCBI lineage: Bacteria > Pseudomonadati > Pseudomonadota > Betaproteobacteria > Burkholderiales > Comamonadaceae > Acidovorax > Acidovorax sp. KNOB132. The sequence continues at coordinate 40,219 of NZ_BAAJYT010000016.1, read as the reverse complement.
CCTCACGCCCACGCCCGCCCCCACCGAGGATTTCCGCTCGGTGGCGGTGGATGCGCGCACCGGCGCCCTGCTGGCGCAGCCGCGCTTCGACGAGGGGTTCATGTACGTGATGTTCAAGCTGCACGTGGACCTGTTCGCGGGCCTGGCGGGCAAGCTGTTCCTGGGCTTCATGGGTTTGCTGCTGCTGGTGGCCATCGTCACGGGCGTGGTGCTGTATGCACCCTTCATGCGCAAGCTGCGCTTCGGCGAGGTGCGGCGCGAACGCTCGACGCGCGTGAAGTGGCTCGACCTGCACAACCTGCTGGGCATCGTCACGCTGGTGTGGGCCTTCGTGGTGGGCGGCACCGGCATGATCAACACCTGGGCCGATCTGCTCGTCAAATACTGGCAGTACGACGAACTGAGCGCGCTGCTGGCCCCCTACAACGGCCAGCCGATCACGCCCGTGGCCGAGCGCGCCTCGGTGCAGAAATCGCTGGACGCGGCCCTGGCCCGCGCACCGGGCACCAAGCTGTCGTTCATCGCGTTTCCGGGCACGTCGTTTTCCAGCCCGCACCACCACACGTTCTTCCTGCGTGGCAACGAGCCGCTCACGTCGCGGCTGCTCCAGCCGGTGCTGGTGGATGCCAAGACGGCGGAGGTGACCGCCGCGCCCAAACTGCCCTGGTACCTCGTGGCCCTGCTGGTGTCGCAGCCGCTGCACTTCGGCGACTACGGCGGCATGCCGATGAAGATCCTCTGGGCGCTGCTGGACATCGCCACCATCATCGTGCTGGGCAGCGGGCTCTACCTCTGGCTGGGCCGCAGGGTCGCCAGCCCGGCGACCACTTCCCCCGGAAAAACCGCCAGCGGAGAAGCCGCCCTGGCCTCCCCGCTGACGACGGCACGCGCACCGATCAAGCGGTAGCCAGGGCCAGGCGCCGCGCGGCCCACCCGCGCATCAGGCGGGGCACGACCAGCACCGCCACCACGATGACCATCAGCGTGAGCGACATGGGCCGCGTGACGAAGATCGACCAGCTGCCCTCGCCGATCGAGATCGCATTGCGCATCTGCGCTTCGGCCAGGGGCCCGAGGATCATGCCCACGACGACCGGTGCGGTGGGGAAATCGAACCGGCGCATCAGCACGCCCAGCACGCCGATGCCATACAGCAGGAACAGGTCGAACGCGCTCTGGCGCATGCCGTAGGCCCCCACCGTGGCGAAGATCAGGATGCCCGCATACAGCTGGGGCTTCGGAATCTTGAGCAGCTTGACCCACAGGCCCACCATGGGCAGGTTCAGCACCAGCAGCATCACGTTGCCGATGTACAGCGAGGCGATCAGCGCCCACACCAGCGTGGCCGACGTGGTGAACAGCTGCGGGCCGGGGTTGATGCCGTAGTTCTGGAACGCGCCCAGCAGCACGGCCGTCGTGTTGGAGGTCGGGATGCCCAGCGTGAGCAGCGGGATCATCGCCGCCGTCACCGTGGCGTTGTTGGCGGCCTCGGGGCCCGCCACGCCTTCGATGGCGCCTTCCTTGCCGAACTCGGCCTTGTCATCGCCCTTGGCCAGCTTCTTCTCGGTGGCGTAGCTCAGGAAGGTCGGGATCTCCGTGCCGCCGGCGGGAATGCAGCCGAACGGCGTGCCGATCAGCGTGCCGCGCAGCCAGGCGGGAATGGAGCGCTTCCAGTCGCGCGCCGTCATGTGCACGCGCCCCATGCGGTTTTGCGTGTCCACCACCCGGCCTTCGTACATGGCGGCATACAGCACCTCGGCCACGGCGAACAGGCCCACGGCCACCAGCACGATGTCGATGCCGTCCAGCAGTTCGGGCTGGCCGGCCGTGTAGCGCGCCGCGCCGGAGATCTGGTCCATACCGACCAGGCCGGCGGCCAGGCCCACGAACAGCGCCGTGAGGCCGCGCACCGTGCTCTTGCCCAGCACCGCGCTCACGGTGGTGAAGGCCAGCACCATCAGCATGAAATATTCCGGCGGCCCCAGGCGAACGGCGAAGTCGGCCACGTAGGGCGCGAACAGCGTCACCACCACGGTGGCGATGGTGCCGGCGACGAACGAGCCGATGGCCGCCGTGGCCAGCGCCGCACCCGCGCGCCCGCTCTTGGCCATCTTGTTGCCCTCCATGGCCGTGACCATGCTCGCCGTCTCCCCGGGCGTGTTCAGCAGGATGGAGGTGGTCGATCCGCCATACATCGCGCCGTAGTAGATGCCGGCGAAGAAGATCATCGAGGCCGTGACCTCGACCTTGGCCGTGATGGGCAGCAGCATGGCCACCGCGACGGCGGGGCCGATGCCGGGCAGCACACCCACGGCGGTGCCCAGCGCGCAGCCCACCAGGGCCCACAGGAGATTGGCCGGAGTGGCCGCGGTGGCGAAGCCCGCCAGCAATGCGTCGAAGATTTCCATCACAGCCACCCTGTTTGCGTGAGGCCCGGCAGGTTGATCGCCAGGAATTGCGTGAAAGCCCAATAGACCGGCGCCGAGATCAGCGCGCCGGTCAGCACATCCATCGCCCAGGTGCGCGCCGCACCGGCCGACGGCTGACCGGCCGCCCGGCGAAGCCCCTGCACCGCCAGCACGTAGCACAGCGTGCAGCTCAGGATGAAGCCCACCGTGGCGATCAGCGCCGCATTCAGCAGCAATCCGGCCGACACCCAGACGAACGCCACCTTGTTGGCGCGCGCGGCGCCGCCAGGCTCGTCCATGGAGCGAAAGCCGCCCGACAGTGCCTCCCACAGCAGCACCCCGCCGCACAAGGCCAGCACGCCGGCCACCAGCCAGGGCAGGAAGCTCGGCCCCACGCCCCCGTAGCCCGCGTTCGAGGGAATGCTCACGGCGCCGAAGGCCAGGCCGCCCGCGATCAGCACCACGGCGGCGCCCACGGCCGCCTGCATGCGCGTGCCGGGCACCGTGCTGGGCCCGGGGTCGGGCTCGGCCAGGGAAGGGGGGGAAGATGCGATAGGCTCCGACATGCTTGTGTCCTCGTCATCCCCCGGGGCCACCGGCACGGGGTGCATTGATTTCAGCGCTGGGGTTCGGCGGCCGCGCAGGTCACGGCGGTGCGCCACCCGGGCCGGGCGCCGCACCGCGTGGGCAACACCGGGGGTCAGACCATGCCGGCCTTGACCATCGTGGCGCGCAGGCTGGCGAACTCGGCATCGACGAACGCGCCGAACTCATCGCCGGCCAGCCACGCGGGCGTCCAGTCGTTCTTCTCCAGCGACTCGGCCCAGCTCTTGCTCTTGAGCGCCTTGGCCACCATGTCCACCAGGCCCTTGCGCTGCTCGGCCGAGATGCCCGGGGCGGCGTACACGCCGCGCCAGTTGCCGATCTCCACGTTGATGCCCTGCTCCTTGAGCGTGGGCACCGAAGAGCCCTTCAGGCGCTGGCCCGAGGTCACCGCCACCGGCACCATCTTCTTGGTGTTGATGTACTCGGCCATCTCGCTGTAGCCGCCACCGCCGATGGTCACGTTGCCGCCCAGGATGGCCGCGATCGCCTCGCCGCCTCCGCGGAACGCCACGTAGTTGATCTTGGCCGGGTCCACACCGGCTTCGCGGGCGATCATCGCCGCGGCGATGTGCTCGGTGGAGCCGCGCGAGCCGCCGCCCCACTTCACGCTGCCAGGGTCCTTCTTGAGCTGGGCGATCACGTCACCCATGGTCTTGAAGGGCGAGCTGGCCGGCAGCACGAACACGTTGTATTCGCTGGTCAGCCGAGCGATCGGCGTGGCCTGCGACAGGTTCACGGGCGGCTTGCCCGTGATGATCCCGCCCACCATCACCGAGCCCATCACCATCAGCGCGTTCGGATCGCCCTTGCTGGAGTTGACAAACTGCGCCAGGCCGATGGCGCCGGCCGCGCCGCCCTTGTTGTCATAGGTGACGGACGAGGCCACGCCGGCGTCCTGCAGCGCGCGGCCCAGGGCGCGGCCCGTGGTGTCCCAGCCGCCGCCGGGGTTGGCCGGCAGCATCATCTTGACGGCGGTGGCAGCGCGGGCCGACAGCGGCAGCGCGCCGGCCGCGGCCAGGGCCGCCAGGGATTTGAGGAAGGTGTCACGGCGCATCGTTGTCTCCTGGATTCATAGTTGTACGAACGGGCTGATGATGCGCGCCGTTCCTGTCAAACGGCTGTCCGCGCGCTCAGGGTAAACACCCATCTTCGGCGCCGCTGCGAGCGGTGCTAAGGTGCCGCGCATGCAACTGCTTCTCGTGGAAGACGACCCGGCCATGCAGGCCACGCTGCAACGCTCCCTGACCCGCCGCGGCATGGAGGTCACGGCCCTCGGCGATGGCCGCGCCGCCCTCGCGCAATGGACCGCGCGTGCCCCGGATGCCGTCGTGCTGGACCTCACCCTGCCCGGCCTCGACGGCCTGCAGGTGCTGCAGCAGGCGCGTGCCAAGGGGCTGCGCACCCCGGTGCTGCTGCTCACCGCACGCGGCACCGTGGGAGACCGGGTGCTGGGCCTGAACGCCGGCGCCGACGACTACCTGCCCAAGCCCTTCGACCTGGACGAACTGGAGGCGCGACTGCGCGCGCTGGTGCGCCGGACCGGCGAGGCACCTGAGGCCAAATCGGCCTCCAGCACAATCAACATCGCGGCAGTGCGCTACGAAAAAGATAGCGGCGCCATCTACCTGGGCAACGAGGTCATGGAGTTCACCCCGCGCGAACTGGCCCTCATGCACGCCCTGCTCGCCCAGCCCGGCCATGCGGTGACCAAGGAGCGCCTGTACGAACTGGTCTTTCCCGGGCAGCTCGACGTGCAGTACGAGGCCATCGAGGTCGTCGTCTACCGCCTGCGCAAGAAGCTGGTGGGCACCGGCCTCACGCTCATGACCCTGCGGGGGCTGGGCTACCTGCTCAAGGCCGATGCATGAAGCGCGCCGACGCGCGCCCCCGCACGCGATCGCTGCGCCGGCAACTGCTGGTGGGCATCCTGGTGCCCGCCTCGCTGTTCATCGCCTACAACACACACAGCCTGTACCGGCAGACACTGGCCTCGCTGCACACCGCCTATGACCGCACGCTGCTCGCCTCGGCCAAGAGCATCAGCGAGCAGATCGACGTGACCGGCTACGACGACGCGGCCCAGCTGCGTGCCATCGTTCCGTACTCTGCGCTGGAGGCTTTCGAGGCAGACAACCAGAGTCGCATGTTCTACCGTGTGTCCAACCTGCACGGCGGACTCGTATCGGGGTTTGCCGAGTTGCCGTTCTGGCACGGCAGCATTCCTGCCCGTCCGCCGTATGCCGCGCTGGTGGACTTCTACGACGACCAGTTCCGCGGCCGCCCCGTGCGCGTGGCCGTGCTGCTGCAGCCCGTGGCCACGCCCCAGGGCCGCGGCATGGCCGTGATCCAGGTGGCGGAAACGCTGGAGTTGCGCCAGACCCTGGCCCTGCAGATCCTGTGGACCACGCTGGCGCGGCAGGCACTGCTGGTGGTGGCCATCGGTGTCATCGTGGTGCTGGTGGTGCAACAGGCCACGCGCCCTGTGCGGCAGCTCAGCGCGCGGCTGCAGAACCGGCCCGAGGACGACCTGCGCCCCATCTCCGCGCCATCCGCGCCGCGCGAACTGCAGCCGCTCATCGACGCCACCAACCACGTCATGCTGCGGTTGTCGTACCTGCTGGCGCACCAGAAACGCTTCGTGCGCGATGCCTCGCACCAGTTGCGCACGCCGCTGGCCGTGCTCAAGACCCAGGTGCAGTCCGCGCTGCGTGGCGACGCGCCCCCGGAGCAGGCGTTGCATGAGATCAGCGACACCGTCGAGCGCGCCACCCAGTTGGCCAACCAGATGCTCGCGCTGGCCAAGGTCGAGCAACTGCGCCAGCAAAGCGCCCCACCCGTCACCCGGCTGGATGACGAGCTGCGGGCAATCGCCCTGGAACTGTCGCCCCTCATCGCCCAGCGCGACCTGGACTTCGGCATCCACACCGACCCCGCCCCCGTGCAGGCGCACGAATGGATGCTGCGCGAACTCACCCGCAATCTGCTGCACAACGCGATCCGACATACACCGGTGTCCGGCATGTTGTCGGTCGAACTGCGCACGGACGGGCGCCACGTGGCGCTGACCGTGGCCGACAGCGGCCCGGGCATCGATGCCGAATTGGCGCAGCGCCTGTTCCAGCCGTTCTCGGCCGGCGACGTGCGCACCGGCTCCGGCCTGGGACTGGCCATCTGCCAGGAGATCGTGCAGGCGCTGGACGGACAGATCGAGCTGTCCAACCGGATGGACGGCACACGGGTTGTCGGGCTGGATGCGGTGGTGCGCCTTCCGTTGGCATCGGCCGACAATCCGCAGCCCGCCGATCGGAAGAAAATGGCCGCATGAACGCTCCCGAATCGATGCGCCTGGACAAATGGCTGTGGTGTGCCCGCTTCTATAAAACCCGCTCGCTGGCCGTGGAAGAGATCGGCAAAGGCCGCGTGACCGTCAATGGCCAGGCGGCCAAGGCAGCCCGAGAACTGCGGGCCGGTGATACCGTCGACCTGCGCCAGGGCCCCACGCATCGGACCGTGCGGGTGCGCGCACTGAGCGGTATGCGTGGCCCCGCGCCCGTGGCACAACTGCTTTATGAAGAAACGGTGGAAAGCATCGCCGCCCGTGAAAACGCCGCGGAGCAGCGCCGCCTGGCGCCCGAACCCGCCGCCAGCCTGCACGAAGGCCGGCCTACCAAGCGGGATCGCCGCAGCATCGATCAGGCGCGTGATTGGGGCAGCCGCTGGAGCGCGTCGGCCGACGATTGACCGATGGCTTCCCGGCGCCATGCCGAGGAAACCCACTGCGCCAAAAGAAATGCCCGCACAGGGGCGGGCAAAGTCGGGCAGGCATTGCGGCCTGGTCACAGCCCGAATTCCTTAGGGGAGGCGATGCCCCGTCCGGTGGAATCCATTTTGAGCACGACCCTTACTCTCCGCTGACAGCACAAAAAAGAATGCCCGCACGAGGCGGGCAAAACTTGCTAAAGAGCAAGAAAGGGAGGTGTCGGCTGGAGGTGCCGACGGGATGAATCATAACGCGCTCATGCATAAAAAAAGCAAGTCTATCGTTTCGCCTGTCGGAATTTGAGAAATATGCTAATCCTGGCTTCATGGCCTCGCAAATCAATGCACCTTCGACACGACTTTTGTCAACTGCGCTGATTTGCCGCCACGAATGTGCAGAGCGCTCCAGATTTATCGAATTGTCACAAAAGAAGCAGATGGTTTCACAAAGCCATGCATGCCTGACTTTCGACTCAGGTTTCTCCTACGCACTGTTTCGTGGTGAAAGCGCAACCTTGAATGCACAGAAGGCGTTTCAAGTGCATTTGTTTGTTCACCAGAGAGACCCAAGGAAACAGCGATGCCCATTGACCATTCTTCGGAAGACGAACGAAGTCGGCAGCCAATCGAAACATGGGTTCATTCCGCCAAGCCATGAAAGGTGAGCTGCTGCCCCCACCATCCGAGCAAAACGCAGGCGCGTTGAACCTCTTTTTTTTATTCCACTGAATGAAGCCGGGCCAAGAGGCTCCAGCCATTGCAGCAACCCCACTCCATACCATGGACAACTATCCGGCAAGGAGCGCGAAACATCGCGGCCTCATGCAACAGTTCACTCCCTTGAACCTCTCCACCGACTGGGCGGAGTACAACGTGGTCAAAGCCCGTGGCATCCGAATCGTGGCCTTGTCCGGCCAAGCCGCTTACTCGGCCAACGGCTACACGGTACAGAATGCAGCGGGCTGCATCGAGATCACCGGGGGAAAAGTTGGTGTGCACGGCACCATGCTGATGATCGGATTCACCCTGGATGCAGCAGTGCCGCCGCCTGCGTTCGAAATTCTGTCGGGCGATGCGATCGGCATGATGACACTTCCGGCCCATTGTTTTGCCGCCTATGCCGCGATTGCAAACACCACCGGCGCGCACTTTCGCATTGGCGCGGATGGGATGCTCAATGCCTTGGCAACGGACGCGGCCTCGCTATACCTGACATCTGCCACCTGATGAATTTTCGGTCGCTGAAAACTTTTGGAAAGCCAGCGGTCAATCGGTGGAGTTGACATGCGCTGGCCTCACTTACCGCATCTCACAGGGTGTATCGGGCCCCTCGAACTATCATCGTTTCGCCTGGCCAGGTGACGGGGTCTCAGGCCAACGCCGTGTCCACTCGCGGTGAAGGCGTTTGTGCTCAGCGCGCGCGCGCCGGGTGCACTCACCCTGTCTTTTTTTTGTGGTTGGAGAAAGCAACTCCACAATGCAAGGCTTCAACCACTCTCCACTCCATTTCGATGCGCGAACAACTGACAGCACGGCTTGCACAGCTCAAGAGCGAGCTTTCTGCGGGCGAACAGCAACTCCGGCAATTGGAAGCACGGCAATCTGAACTCAGCCATACCTTGATGCGCATCCGCGGAGCGATCCAGGTTCTGGAGGAGTTGGAACAGGAAACCGCCCCCCGGAGCGACTGAGCACAACGACGCCAACACGCTCTGCGCGCCTACAGAGCCGCCCATTACCAGTGGACAGGCCACCGATTGATGGTGGTTGCCCATGGGGTTCAGATGCGCGCCGAGTCAGCGCGGCAAAACGGTATTGGGGGTCTTGCCCGCGTCATGCGTCGGTTGCTCATCGGCTGATGGGGCATCTGGCTCGACCAGACTTCCCGCAGCAGCCCCGCCCAACGCGCCCGCCACAGCACCGGCAGTGCCGCCCACGAACACGCCGACAGGCCCTGCCACCGCTGCACCAACGGCCGCGCCTGCGGCCGTACCAGCCATGACACCGCCGCCCATCAGCGAAGATTTCGATTCGCGCTCGGCCTCTTCAGGCGACAGCGCATATTGGGCGGCCACGGCCGGGTCCTGCGAAGGAATGCCGTGACCGGGACGGGCCTGCTCGGCCAGGTCAGAGCCGGCAGGTCTTGTTTCAGCCAGGGGCGTATGGGATGCGTTCATGGTGGGCTCCTTTGAGGTGGTCGCTTCGCAGGCGAAATGCCCGCTGCCATTCCGTTGTAAAGAGCCCGTCCCCCACGCCTCGCCGTCCCGAACACCGAGTGGATGTCGGACGACACGCAATCGCGGCAAATCACTTGACTCAGGTCAGTTCTGGCTGCGCATGCGCTCGACGCGCAGTATTTACCCAGCTCCTGAACTGTACCCAAAGCCGCTGTAGTACCACTCTTTCGAATCCATTCCGTGAGCGCGCGAACCGAACGGCCTTATGGGCTGAGCGTTGCGCAATGGGCGACGACGTCGCCCTCCCGCCGGAACGAAAAAACCGCGTCAGTTCAGCAGAACGGGCTTTTCCGGCAATGGCAAAGTGCAGTACCAGTGGAAAGTTAGCACCTTCAAATTGCACCCCGCAGTGGTGCCGTTCAAGCTGTACCCCGACAGTCCAACCATCCGGCCGTCGGCCGTTCCTTCAGGCGGATGGGAGTCGAACCCACTATTTCCAGGGCTTCCGGCGAGAAAGCTCTGTCCGTTATCAGCCGTGAAGCCCAACGCGTTGATCAAAGTGGAAGAGCGACCTTTTGAGTTAATGATGCTCTGGCCAGCGGCCAGTGTGACCTCGAACGGGGCGGCATTCGTATCACCAGTGCGGCCCTGCACACCGGTGGAGGTGCCGTCTATAAACACCTCCAACGAATCGATCAGGTCACCCGCGCGCACTCGCACCTGAGTGATCCGCTTGCCATCATCCGCTACCGCGCTGAACCTCGCACTTTCCTGAAAATCGCCGTATGGCCCATCCAGATAAACCACTTCAGGCGCTCGAATGGGTGTGACATTGTCGGGATTAGCCCAACTCCAGAGCTGAGTCTGAGCGGTGTTCTGATCGATCTGCCAAGCCAATTCGTTTGTCACCACCTCAGTGTGCTTAGCTGCCGCGTACTCGGCACGCCTCTTGGCTCCACCGCTGTATTCCTCCACACCTCGCCATCCACTGTAAGTGTCGTACGGCGTCCACTTATCGACGGTGATCGAGCTATTGTCCTGCAGCTTGATCATGGTTGACCGCAGCGCCAGCAGCTCAGCACGTGCTGCGGCGATGGCCGCTTGGTATGCATCAATCTTCTCCTGCAACCGGCGTACTCGTTTAGCGCGTTCATCAGGGCTAAGCGGGTCACCAAATATTTCCTCATGGAACAGGATTTCCTCCCGCATGGTGAGCAACATGATCGAGCCGAAGGGCAAAGAGAACTTGAGGGTTTTCTGAGGATCCTCCACGTCAAGAAAACTCGGCTCCAGGAAATCCAGCGTGTTAATCAGCGCTGTGAAATTTCCTGCACGCTCCGATTCTGTCGACTCCACATAGTTGCGCATCACGTTGTAGAGGCCTTGCAGCTTAATGGTGAGCTCTTTATCGATAAGCTGGTCATACACCGTGCCGACCACCTGACTGATGTAGTTTTGAAAGCTGGCCCAAGCCTGCTCTTTGTTGGTTCGGGGATCGGGCCAAAGACCGTACACCATGGTCTTGAGCGCAGCGCCCACGACGGGGACCAGCATCAACGCCGAGCCGAGAGCCGTGCGGAAGAAGTTGTTGATGGTAGAGGCTGAGACCACACCGTCGTTGTCCTCAACGGCCCAGGTCACCGTTGTCGGTGCAGGAAAGGACGCCGGTTGATAATCGTAGAGCTTGAAGCTGTCGATAGTGCCGCCCATTCCGTACACGTCCAAGTCTTCAATCGTCTGGTTGGGATAGAAATAGGCCGTCTTGCCGCCGTAATCATCATCTTTGAATACCTGAATCCACGCTCTCGAGCCTAGTACAAGGGAATCGGTTTCGTCGCCCCCCTTTTCGCCCGTCGAGAATATGTAATCGTTCAGATCTGACACCTCTAGCGGACCGTCGAAACGCTTCGTTCCGCCGCTCATTTTCTCTCCGTCGTAGAACTGCACCCAGCAACCGTCAGTAGCCATTGGTTTCTCCCTTTTAGATAGAGCGCTTTCGCGAGTGGTGACCCTCCGATTTTCTTAACCGGATGCGTCACTGACGATCATATAGAGGGGTCATGGATACAGGGAGGAATCAGCACGGGCACAGTGTCCAGGTCATGTGGCGCGACTATGCGAAATGGATTCCGAATGCTGCCAAAGCGTCCAACCTTGCCGCCGGGAACCTATCGCTTGGGGTGTCGCCAACTCACACCACACACTCGATCCAGGTTCAATTCAGGCCGCCTGATGTGCGGCCCAACGCACCAAAGAGAAAAGCCCCAAGTGAATCAATCACTTGGGGCTTTTGCATCTGGCGGAAACGGAGACCGTTTCCAGACACATCTCAAGATATACCGTAGCGACTCGCGTGGACTCAAAAAACCATTGCAAGCCAATCTATGTCCAGTCGCGAGCGAAAAAACGCCGCCTCACGAAATCTCGTTGCATAACGCACTGTCTAATCGCCAATTATGGTTAGAACCATGGTTATGATCACGCATTCGATTGACGGACATAACTATGAGCAGAGCACGGGACCGCCTTACAGCCTTGGCTGTGAGGAATTTGAGCAAGCCAGGCTTCTATCACGACGGCGGAGGCCTGTATTTACAAGTCAGTCGTTTTGGAACCAAGTCTTGGATTTTGCGATACACCATTGACAAGAGAACCCGAGATATGGGGCTTGGCCCCCTCGCGGACTGGACTCTTGCTGAAGCCCGGGAGCGCGCAAAACAATACCGCCAGTTAGTAGACGACAGACGAGACCCCATAGAGCACCGCCTCGCAGAACAGAAGGCCCGCAAAGAGGAGCGAGACAACCGCAAGACTTTCGAGGAATGCGCAATCGCGTGCCACGAAGACAAGCACACGCTTTGGAAAAATGCAAAGCACAAGGCTCAGTGGATCAGCACGTTGAAGAACTATGCGTTTCCGGTCATCGGATCAATGAACGTCGCGAGCGTAGGAAAAAAAGAAGTAGCGAAGGTTCTTGAGCCCGTATGGCTTGAGAAGCAAGAGACCTCAAGCCGTGTCCTGCAGCGCATACGGCTGGTGCTTGGGTGGGCTTCTGCACACGACTACTACCCTGGCTATGACCTAAAGATGTGGGAAGAATTGCTAAACCTGCTCCCTGGCCGGCCGAAGAAGAAGGAAGTACACCACTCGTCGTGTCCGTATAGTGAGGCAGGTGCATTGATGACGGCATTGCGACAGTCGAACGTCTCTGATACCTTAAAGCTGTGCTTTGAGTTCACCGTGCTGACAGCAGCTCGTTCTGGAGAGGCACGTGGCGCTTTGAAATCAGAAATCGACCTCGGCGCCAAGATGTGGGTCATCCCCGACAACCGAATGAAGATGGACAAAGCCCATTCCGTACCATTGTCTGATCGAGCAATTGATGTCTTGAAACAAGCCTTTCGCCTCGCGCCAGACAGCGCGTTGGTGTTTCCTAATCTGAGCAGTAACCAGCCACTTAGCGATCAAGCCTTCACCAAGGTAGTCTTGCGCGAGAACTTGAAAGTTCCGTATACGGCGCATGGATTTCGCTCCACTTTCCGGACTTGGGCCGGCGAGCAGACCACCTATCCACGGGAGGTGTGCGAACTAGCCTTGGCCCACAACATCATGGACAAAGTTGAAGAAGCGTACGCGCGAACAACATTCGTTGAGCAGCGCCGCCATCTCATGCAGGACTGGGCAAACTATCTTAGAGATACAGCATTGCAGGCGCCTGAAACTTAGTTCTTTGGCGAGGAGCGAGCGCGTCAATACCCCCGCCCCCAGTCTCGCGCCAGCTCATACACCTCCGGCATCCACGCCTCCCGGCTGGAGAAAACCACCACCATCCGGTCATTGCCATAGTTCCAGCCAATGCGCTGGCCACCCCAGCCAGTGGCCCATGCCGAGCCCGGCGCCGTGCTGTTTTCCGTCCACATGAGGTAGCCATAGCCCCCGAACATCCGTCCATGCTTGCGGGCCGCAGGATTGCGATCGTTGCTGATCTGCTTGGTCATCGCGGCCTTGACGAAGTCGCCAAAGCAATCTGACTTTTTGGACGACTCCTTTACCCATACGGCAAACCGCATCCAATCTTCCATGCGCAACCGCATACCGGAGTCTCCCAGGCCGTTCTTGGCACGGTCTTGCGAGTACAGCCCCGGGTGAGCGGCGCCCATGGGGTTCAGCACCTGCTCTTGAATCCACTGGCTCAGCGGCATGCCGGTTGCGCGGCTGACCATGAGGCCGAGCGTCATGGGGTCCGTGGACTTGTACGCGAACGCCTCTCCGGGCTTGTACTCGGAGAACGCACCACGCGCAGCCTTGGAGATGCGATCAGTAGCAATCAACTCAGCGAGATTCAGCAAGCCTTGGTTCCAATCCTTGGTCTGCTCCGGCGTCCAGATGGTGCTGTCCCCGTTCTGCTCTGCTGCACCCGACGCCATGCGCAGCAGATCGTGCACCGTGGCGTTGCCCAGCGCCTTGCCCTGCAGTTCCGGCAGTACGTCGCCGGCCTTGGACTGCAGCGTGAGCTTGCCCGCGCAAATGGCTTGCCCCGTTGCCATCGCCGTGACCGTCTTACCCATGGACATGCCGAAGAACAGCGATTCGGAGTCGGCCGGGGCGTTGAACGCAGAGTACACGATGGAGTTGCCGTCCATCAGTGCAAAGGCTTTGGCAGGCCGTTGGCCAACCAGGGCGCGAGCGCGGTCCACAAGAGCCTTTTCTCCAGCCGATGGCGCGCGGGTGTTGAGCGTGCTCGGGGTCGGGCTGGGCTGCGTGATTTGAAACCAGCGCGGGCCGGTCTTGGCCAGCAGCCATTCGTCAGGTGCTGCGGCGCCACCATCAGCCACCGGAGTGACTTGCGCCATGGCCTGTGCGCAGAAAGCCATGGCTGCAGCCGCCAGCAGCCGCAGGGAGTGTTTGGTGGCGAGCTTCATTGGATGCCTTTCAGAAATGCCAGAACGTCTTTCACAGCTTGCTCGCGGGCCTTGTCGTTGCTCTCCACCGTGATCCAGGAGGTCTGCTTGCACTTTGGCATGTAGGCGTTCCATTCTTTGTCGTCGGTGAACGTCTTCCCCGAGACTTTGTCGTGCGCTGGCCCCCAACTGCTGCGGTCGTTGGCGCCATAGGGCATGCGCACATCCATCGAGCAGAGATTGACGTTGCCTTCGTTGTACTTCTTCCAGGGCTGGTTGAGCCGGTCAAAGACGTGCGTGGCACCCGGATAGACCCTGTAGCTGACCGGATGACCTGCCGCTGCGTACTCGTCGGCTAATTCCATGCAGGGTTTGGCGGGGGTCATGTCGTCTTTCTCGCCCAGCACCATCAAGATAGGAGCCGGTAGCTTGCTGTGCTGATCCACCCGGTAGCGCATGTTGCAGCCGGGATAGACCGCCACGCCGCCCGCCCATTTCACATTGGCGGGCAGCACATGCTGCTGGTAGGTCGGCCATGCGGCATCCATCAAGGCCTGCCCGCCACGCGACCAGCCCATGTGGAAGATGCGGTTGCTGTCGATCTGCGGATGGGTTGCCAGTAGCTTGAGGGCGTATAGGGCATCCGTGGTGTTCGCCATGGTGTTCCAGCTCAACTGCTTGGTGGGGCCGGTCACGCGGTCCTCGCCGCGTGGCTTGAAGCTGTCCACCACGAACACGGCATAGCCCGCGTTGTTCAGCGCCTTGGCCCATACATCGAAGTACACGCTGCTGACGCCCTCACTGCCGTGTGAGAACACCACCGCTGGCACCTTGCCGTCCGCTGACTTTGACGGCATCAGCAGATCACCGAAGACCGTGACCTCGGGACCCAGTCGGCCACGGATCAGAGCCCACCGATGGTCGGGCGTGGAAGAGGTGAACTCGATGCGGCCGGATTGACCGCCACTGAGGTCCGCGAGGGGGGCGGCAGTGACGGCGGTTGCAAAGCACGCGGCTACGGTCGCCGCGATGAATGATCTAAACCAAACTCTTGCTGTCATTCTTGACCTTTGTTTTTCACAGAAGTGTTGTGCTGGCTCAGGGCAGCGAGAGGCCCCGGCTGTCTTGGCTCAGCCCCATCTTCTGGAACTGCGCAGCGCTGAAGCTGGACATGGCATCGCTTTGGCAGCGCAGGTCAGCGATGCGTTTGCCGCTCTGCTCCGCCAGAATTCCCCGGCGTGGAGAGTCGCCGCCTTCACCTGCGTAGACCACATAGCGGTAGTTGCCCTTGTCGAACGACACAAAGCTCACCGGCCTGCCATCTGGCGCTGTCTGCGCGCCGTGCTGGAAGGCCGCAGCAGCCCCGGCGCTCGGATACTCCATCTCCGGTACACCCTCCGATGGCGCGAGCCGGTACACCAACTGCTCGGCCGTGGCAGTGCGGCTGCTGCAGACCGAAGCGCGTTTCTTGCCGGTAGAACACGCGAAGATGGGCGTCTCCGAAGCCGTGCACAGATGCGGTACGGTGCCTGCAGGAGCTGCGGCGATAACTGCAGCAGGCGCCTGTGCTTCGGCTTGCTGTACGGCCGCAGACGTCTCAGGTGCTGCTGGTGGCGGAACGCTCGGTGCCTGTTGCGCAACCGGCTGTGCTTCTGCGGTCTTGGCCTCAGCGGCTTTCGGCGCAACACCTTCCATCTGGTCAAACTCGGCTTCGCTCTTGTCAAAAACCCTCAGCATCGCCAGATCGTGGAACAGGCCCATGAACGGTAGATGACCTGTGAGCTTGACCAGAACCTCCTTGCTGTCTTCTCTGCGCTGCACGGTGTAGGTCACGTTGCCTTTGATCGTGTTGCCATCCAGCCCGGCCCCTTGCGGTTCATAGGTGCCTCGCAAGTGGTTGAGCATGCGTTGATCGGCGGGGATTGCGTCTTGCGGCATCACCGTGGTCAGGACCGCAGTGCACGTTTTCTTGCCTGCCGCTTCATCGGTGCTGGCCGTGGTGATAGCCTCCACCGTGACTTTGGTGTCCTTACTTGTGAACTGCACGCGGCGCTGCCGCTCCGGGCTCATGCTGGCGTGTTCCTTGTCAAAACTCTGCTGGTAAATCTGCTGGACGAGTGACACGGTAGCCGAGTCCGCGCATGAGGGTGTCTTGTCACCGCAGCCCGCCAAGATGGCGGCAAGTGCTGCGGTGAACGTCACTGCAAAACTTCTCCGATAGCTCATTTTTCTCTTCCTGAAGGTTGTAAGTAATTGTGCCTCTCAAGGAACATTTTGGCATGCAATGCTCCTTTTAAGACGTTTCCTCGGTAGGCGCATTTCGAGAGCCTGTGGCGCATGTCACGGACTGCTCAACAGAAAAAAAGATGCCGACAGCGAACTGCTGGTTCAGCGCCGCCGCAAAGTGCGGCACATACCAAATACCATCACCCAAGCTATTGGCAAAAACCTGCGGCACTTCCGTGAGCAACACGGGATGACACAACTGGAACTGGCGATGACGGCCGAGGTGGAGCGCACACGCATCTCGAAGCTGGAACTTGGTTTGGTAAATCCCAGTGTCTTGACCGTGGCTACGATCTGCCACGTACTGGGCATCACGCTGGCTGATCTATTTGCCGATATTCGACTTGCGCATCCGCCGACCACGGAAGGAGGACCACTACGCAGAGCCAATCAAGCTGTGCTCGACAAAAAGCCGCAGGTCCGCCAGAGTTCCAAAGGGAGGCCCAAGGCCGGTACCACATAAGTGCGAGAACAGTCAGCCGCTGGCATTCATGACCACTGTCAGTCGCATCACGTCCACCAGGGCCGGGTCAGGCGCCGCAGCAAACCACAGGTTGGTCGGGCGTGAACTCAATGCACCATTGATCGCGCTGGAGACCGCTGCGCAGTGTTGCAACTGCAGTCTGAGACCATCGCCGCGCAGCACCACGATAGCCGTCGCCAGATGCACTGACTGCTCGTGCTGCGCAATGGCATCGCAGCAGTCATTGATCATGGTCCGCAAATCACGGCCGCGGCCCGTGGCGACATAGCTCCAAGGCGAGTGCCCCCATTCGGCCAGTGCACGACGCAGATCACCCCAGTCCAAAGCAGGCATGGCGTCTGGCTCCGTCGCCGCCAACAAATCTTGGTGGACTTGCGCAAAACAGCCTGCCACGTGAGCGGGTATGCCGGACAGCGCCAGCATCTTCAGCCATTGGCGCCGATTGACCGTCATGGCGTCCTTCGCACGCGCACCGCGGCCTGCAGATGCACCTCTTCTGGGTGCCAGGCCAGCGATTCATAGAGCCAAGTCACCGGACGCGGTCTGCCGGTCTTCTCGGACTTGGCTGGTCGCTTCGGCACGGCATGGCCTTTGAGCCGCAGCCGTG
This sequence comes from Acidovorax sp. KNOB132, assembly GCF_057541515.1. NCBI lineage: Bacteria > Pseudomonadati > Pseudomonadota > Betaproteobacteria > Burkholderiales > Comamonadaceae > Acidovorax > Acidovorax sp. KNOB132. The sequence goes on along the minus strand of NZ_BAAJYT010000016.1, from coordinate 22,991 downwards.
CGTTGTGCGCCGCGAAGACGGGGCCGTCTGTGGCCGGATCGAGCAACAGCACAGTATCAACCTGGTGCCGCTGGTCCACGAAGGCCCCTTCCGCCCCTACCGCTAGGGTCCAATGCTTGGTGCGTGCATGCCGCACAGAATGCAGCACCAGCGCCACCAGCGAGCCTTGCATCAACCAGTCGAGTACATAGGCATCCACGGCGTCGTGAGGGCCGTACTTCGCCGTGAGTTCCAGGGGCAAGCCAAGGCTCTCGAAGCGCTCCACCCAATCTGGAGCATAGATTCCCGAGAAAAATGTGTCGCCGAACGCTCTCCAGACTGCGGCTGCTACTCCGTGCTTTCTGTGACTCATGTTGGCTAGCGCACTCGGCTTTGCAAGCGTTGTGATGCTGAGAATGGCTGCGATGACATGCACTCCGCAAGCACTATCGAGCGGTGACTGCTGCACAAAGGGCTGCACCGGCTCGGCTCGCTGAGCCTTCACCGTGAGGGCGTGTCCGGTGATCAGAGCCGGATGTACTCGCTGGAACCGATAGGACACAGCCGGGCGATTCATTGGTATCGCTTTGGGCATTTCAATACTCATCTGGACGAAGCAGCGTGGTCACACTTCTATCAGCCTCGGTGATGATGCATACCGTGGGAAGCGAAGAGCGTTTTTCTCTGGGCGTTGCAACCAGCCGCTCTGCATCCACCAGCCGATAGCAGCCCAGAACCCGCAGGCGGCGGGTGACGGCAAATTCGTTCTCGGCGCGGTCCTCTTCACAAAGATCGCCGCCGTCGCATTGCACGTGGCGGCTGATCAAAGCGGCCGCGCTGATGCAGGCCCTCTGAAGTAGCTCCAAAGCCCCGGGCGTAGCGACGATCTGACCCAGAGGAAACCGGGCGCTGCTGGAGTAGATGATGGTCGTCGCGGTCGGCTTGGGAGCCGCCGCATTGGATCTGGAATCGGGTGTTGTGGTCATAAAAACCTCCGTAGGTAGGGAACGAAACAGAACGGTGAAACAAACGGGCGTGCGTAGTCCTCCGCAAACGAGTACCGGATAGAAAACGCAGGTAAGAGAAATCAGCGCGGCCGCAGACCAGCAGCCGAAGAGAGAAGAAGCCTCAGCGAGAAGCCGTCAATGAAACATGCGCTTGGCACAGCGCGGTCAGCAGATGAAGGTCCGAAACGTAGGGTTGCTCGATCCAGTCTGCAAACCGGTCTGTGGCCGACAGCCACCCGCTCAGAAGTGATGGAATTTCTCCATCAGTAGACATGCCATCAAGGAAGCCCCAGATATGCAACCGGCGCGATGCGACAGCATCACGAACAGTATCCACGGGCATCTCGCACAAAAGCGCCAGCACGTAGCAGCCATGGGTCGCGTCGCGCAGGGGGATGACCGGCAAAATCGCTTGGCCGAAGCGTCGCACGCAGTACGACCAAAGTAGCCATTGAAACTCAACGGCGTGAGATTGAGCAAGCTCGTCAGCGAATCAAGATTCGTGGCAATGTATGACCTAGTTGCTAGTGGAGGTCGTGTGATCTTCTCGAAGCAAGCTGCCAGTACGGCAGGGGCTTTTGGCATCGACAACTCAACAGGATTTCCGTCTCCGTCCCTCTGCAGAAAGTTAGGAAGGTCGTCGGCGAAGACCGGCATTTTTTTTGTAGCCGAGTTCGCGCCAGCACATCTGCTCAACGCTGCGACTGGCGGAGATCAATTTTTCACCATTCAGCAACGAGGGCAGTACAGAACCGATACGAAGCAACAGCACGCTCATGCTATGACGATGGAGCGCGACATTCACCGAGTCCGCTGTACGCATTGGATGCAAATATGGCAAAGTTATATTATATTTGATTTTTATAACGAAAAAATCATAAAATGAGATAAATACTGCACTGATTTGCTCTTTAACTGTATAAATTCACATATATTTCTTCGCATGAACGAACTGGTGGACTCCACCAGTTACACTCATTCAATGAGAACGACCGCCAACTTCGCGAGCTCTGTGCATTTTTCAGGACATGAGACTTTTCCGCTTCGACAGATGTGGTTGAAGAAAGCATTCGATCAATCCGTCGGAGGGTTCGTATCAAAAAGTACGTTCACTGACGAAGACGCGATTGCCTCATTCGGGGTGGGCAAAAACATGGTTGCTTCAATTCGTCATTGGGCAATAGCCTGTGATGTGCTACGCGACTCAGAGACCGATTCGCGCGCCTTTAAAGTCTCCCCGATCGCGGAATTAGTTTTCGCAGACGATGGGTTAGACCCATACGCAGAACACCCGTCAACAGCGTGGCACGCACATTGGTGGCTCGCAGGCAAAGGCCATAGAGCCACCACATGGCGATGGCTTTTCAATAACGTAACCGCCCCAACCTTCACGCGGCAAGAGCTTGAGGGCCCTCTAGAAGACTTCGCACGCAAGCTCGATCCCAAGCGTCGCCTATCGGCCTCAACGCTCTCGCGCGACTTGGAGACTTGCCTTCGCAGCTACGCCCCGCGTTTTGCAGGCGGCTCCCCCGAAGATTTTGCCGAACCTCTACTTGGAGAGCTTGGCCTGTTGCAAGAGGTCCACAAAGGCCAATATGCTTTCCGCCGAGGCCCCAAGGTCACGCTGCACGACGGGCTCTTTGCTTATGCCCTTCTCGACTATTGGGACAGCGCAGCAGAAGGCCTGAGCTCCATGGCGTTCGAGACGATTGCCTATGGCGATGGCTCGCCGGGCCGTGTTTTCAAGCTCGACGAAGATTCGGTGGCAGAGCGGCTGATGGGCCTTGCCGACCTCACGGACGACTTCCTGGCTTGGACCGACACAGCGGGCCTGCGCCAAGTCCACAAGAAACCCGGCGACTCCGAAGAGACGCGCCGAGACATGATTCGAAGAGCCTATGACTGACGACAAAGGCCAATTGCTATCGGACTTCGTCCGCATATCCCGCCACTACCAACGCTCGATCCGCGTGGACGCGGACTTGGGCCGCCTCGATGCCCTTGCGGGCTACATCTGCCACTCGACCGCCACCTCCATCTTGGAGAACATGGCTCGGCAGGTGACGGAGACCAATCAACGCTCGTTCACCTGGACTGGACCTTTTGGAGGCGGAAAGTCTTCGCTTGCCGTGGCTATAGCGAGCGCACTGCATACCGAAAAGAACCTTAGAACCCAAGCCCGCACTGCACTCAAGCTAGGCTCGATGCCCTCTTTCGACAAGGCATTCCCCGTTCGGAAGGGGTGGCTTTTGGTGCCGGTGGTGGGTAAGCGTGGAAGCGTTATCGCTGAGCTCAACGCCGCGCTCAGAAAAGCAAAGGGTAAGGGCACGGACAACCGCAAGGTGTCGCCGACCAACTTGATCAATGAGCTAGTTCAAACGGCTGAGGATCGCTCGCAAGATGGGGTGCTAATCATCCTCGACGAAATGGGCAAGTTCCTCGAGGCTTCGGCGCTCGGGCATGGTGACGATGTCTATTTCTTCCAAGAGCTCGCCGAGGCCGCGGCCCGCGCCAATGGCAAGCTGGTCGTCGTCGGCGTGCTGCACCAATCCTTCGCCCAATATGGTGCGCGGCTGGGCACCGACACCCGCGACGAGTGGGCCAAGGTCCAGGGCCGTTACATCGACTTGCCTTTTGTCGCCGCGAGCGACGAGGTCGTGGAACTCATTGGCCGAGCCATCGAGGCCGAGCGTCGCCCTGAATGGATGCTCGACGCGTCCAACACCATTGCCGACTCCATCCGCTCGCGCCGTCCCGCTGTCGGTGCAAAGTTTGCCGACGCGCTGGCGACTTGCTGGCCGCTGCATCCGGCCATGGCCGCGCTACTTGGACCAATCTCCAAGCGACAGTTTGGGCAAAACGAACGAAGCACCTTCGGCTTTTTGGCATCAGTGGAACCTCACGGCTTTCATTCCTACTTGCAAGCTACGCCGATCAAGTCCGCCACTTGGTATCGCCCGGACAACTACTGGGACTATCTGCGCTCAAATCTGGAGCCCGCGATCCTCGCCTCGCCCGACGGCCATCGTTGGTCGCAAGCGGTTGAAGCCATCGAGCGCACCGAAGCCAAGACAGGCAATCCGTTTCTGGTCGAATTGATCAAGAACATCGCCGTCATTGATTTGTTCCGCAACGGCTCGGGCTTGGCTGCCGACATGGCGGTCCTGGGCGCGATCTTTTACAAACTACCCTTAACGGAAATCGAGAAGGGGCTCGAAGAGCTTGCACGCATGCGCGTGGCCCTCTTCAAGAAGCACATTGGAGCTTGGTCCGTTTTTGAGGGCAGCGATTTCGACATCGACGCGGCTATCGCCAAGACACTGGCCGCCTCGCCTGGCGTCGATTACAACCACCTCGCCCAACTCATGGGCCTGCACCCGGTAGTGGCTAAGCGCCACTATCACGAGACCGGCACGATGCGCTGGATGAACCTCTCGCTGAGCAAGCTCGACGAAGCCGAGCGCATGGCAGAGAAGTACACACCATCAAAGGGAGAGTTCGGCCTATTCGCCCTCGCTCTACCCGGACGAGGCGTGGGCGCCAAGTCTGCTCATCGCAGAGCAGACGAAGCCTCCCGGCTTGCCCCATGGCCTGTGTTGGTCGGCATCCCGCGCAACCATGCTCGCATTGAGGAGCTTGGCGCAGAACTGATGGCCCTTGAAGCGGTCAAAGAACGGCACGAGTTGCAAGGCGACGCCGTCGCGCGCCGCGAAGTCCATGCGCGCTTGGCGGCAGTCAAAGCGAACCTCGAGGAGCAGCTTCAAGCCGCAGTGACTGACGTGCAGTGGTTTGACGGAAGCGAAGATTCCATCGAAGTCGGTGCGCGACTCTCCCCCATCGCGTCCGACCTCGCCGACGAAATCTATGGAAGCTCGCCGCTGGTCTGGAGTGAATTAGTCAATCGCGACAGCGTATCGAGCAACAGCGTCAAGGCGCGCCGCGATCTGCTGCACCGAATGCTTTCGCACGAGAGGGCCGAGCATCTTGGCATTGAAGGATTCCCCGCTGAGCGTGGCCTTTACGAGACGTTGTTGCGTACCACCGGCTTGCACCGTGAAGTCAGTGAGGGCCAGTGGCGCTTCGTGCCTCCCGACTCGGACGGCGAAACGCGCTTTGCCGGCATCTGGCAAGCGACTCGCGACATGTTCGTGGACTCGTCGTCCCGGGTGAAAGCCTCCGACATCCTCGAGCGCTGGTCAGCGCCCCCCTTTGGCGTAAAGACGGGAATTCAGTCCGTCATCCTCGTCGCCTTCCTCCTTGCGCATCAATCCAATGTCGCTGTCTACAAAGACGGGATGTTCATTCCGCGCCTGACCGATGCCGACATTGATGAATACCTGCAAGACGCCAGCCGCTTCTCGCTGCGTTGGGTCGTAATCGATGAGGAGAAGGCCCGCATTCTGAGTGGTATCGCCAACATCCTGGCCGAAGTGGGACACGCCGCCGAGGCGCGTGACCCACTTGAAGCAGCGCGCGGCCTGGTTGCGCTCGTTTTCAACCTGCCGGTGTGGGCCCAGCGCACTCATAAGCTTACCGAAGGTGCCCGAGCCATTCGAGACACGTTGCTCAAAGCGAGCGACCCCCACAAGGTCTTGTTTGTCGATCTGGTGGCTTTGCTCGACACCAGCAATGGCGACGCGTATGTGGAGGCCTTGCGCAGCCCCATTGCCGAATTGGCGGGCGCATACGAGGCCATGCTTAGAAGCATTGACTCGGCCATGCTCGAAGCCCTAGACGCGCCCCTAACCCAGCTCGACCGACTGCGGGCACGCGCCGAGGCCGTTGCCGGCATCACTGGCGACCTCCGCCAAGACTCTTTCGCGACGCGCCTGGCCAAGCATGACGGCAGCATGGTCAGTATTGAGGGCATCTTGAGCTTGGCGGCCAACAAACCACCGCGCGACTGGACTGACCGCGACATCGATGCAGCGACGCTCGAGATTTCCAAGGTTGCGTTGCGGTTTAGGCAGGCCGAGGCTTTTGTTTCGGTCAAGGGCCGCAAGCCCAACAGCGAGGCCTTTGCAGTGGTCATCGGCGCTGGCGCTGGCGCCAAGATGATTTCGCGCTCGTTCGACATCACCGACCGACACCGCCAGGCCGTGGAATCAAAGGCCGACGAAATCGCATCCCAACTCAGAAAGCAAGGCTTAGGAACCGATGTGCTGCTCGCCATTCTGGCCAAGGCGGGCATGCGACTGACGGCCGACGAGGAGGAAAACCATGGCTGAGCGCCACGTTCTCGGAATCTCGGGTGGCAAGGACAGCGCGGCGCTTGCCGTGCACATGCGGCAAGCCCACCCCGAGCTCGATATCGAGTATTTCTTCACCGATACGGGCGAAGAGCTGCCTGAGGTGTATGAGTTCTTGGGCCGCCTCGAGGGTTACCTCGGCAAGTCCATTGAGCGCCTCAACCCTCGGCGCGACTTTGACTTTTGGCTGCGCGAATACAATCATTTTTTGCCCTCGCCTCAAACGCGCTGGTGCACCCGCAAGCTTAAGCTGACGCCGTTTGAACAATGGGTCCGGCCCATGATCGCGGGCGGCGACAGGGTCACGTCGTATGTGGCCATCCGAGCTGATGAGGACTATCGTGAGGGCTACTCGTCCAAACAAGATGGCCTTAGCGTCTCTCTGCCCTTCCGAACCGCTGGCATTGACAAAGCTGGCGTGATGGACATCCTTGAATCGTCCGGGGTGGGCTACCCGAAGTATTACGAGTGGCGCTCGCGAAGCGGCTGCACATTCTGCTTCTTCCAACAGAAGATCGAATGGGTCCGCCTCAAAGAACGCCACCCCGACAAGTTCGAAGAGGCCAAGGCGCTGGAGAAAGACGCCTTGGAGCACGGCTCTCCATTCACCTGGTCCTCTGGCGAGTCGCTGTCCGAACTGGAGCAACCCGAGCGGGTCGCCCAAATCGTTGCTGACTTTGAGAAGCGCAGGGAGCGCTCCCGCGCGGTGATCCCGATCAACCCGCTTCGCCCAATCCGCTCATGCCCCGAGGACATCGACGATGTCTATGGCGAAGACGAAGGCAACGGGTCTTGCGTGATTTGTCACAAGTAATAAGTCGCGGTTAGCTCAGCTCATCAATCGCCCGAATGACGGCCTTGCTGAACTGGCTTGCACTTTCATAGCGACGATTTAGGGAATGCTGCAACGCTTTTGAAACTGGCCCGAAAAGCCTTTCTGCCCCTGTCCAATCTTCCCGGGTCAAGATTCCGCTGGGATGTCGGCGGGTGACAACCCACCAGAAGACCGCGGCCAACTGAAAGACATCCGAGGCCGAACAGATTTCCTCTTGCAAGCCCACGGACCGATTGTTCGCTTCCGGCGAAAGCCAAAAACGCGGCCCTGGAATTTCACCAATTCGGGTGAGGTCCTTCCCCTCATCGTCCCCGACTGGTTCGCACAAGCCAAAGTCGCTGATTGCCCATCGCTCGCCTACCACTAAGATGTTGTCAGGCTTAATGTCTCGGTGTATGGCGTGCTCGTGCAATATCTCAAGAGCACCAACGAGCCCGCGAAATTGAGCCTGGTAGATTTCCTGCGCGACAGGACCGTTTGAGGCTGCAAGAAACCCACGAAGAGTGTTTGACGCGCGCTCCATGATGAAGAAAGGCATGACGCTCGGAACGTACTGGCGCCTTCGACGGTCGAAAGAAAGGCTCTCCGCCACCCCACTCGCCACAAACCTGATCAGGTGGTCATGACGCGTTGCAGTGAGCTTTTCGATGATGCGCGTCTCAAGCTGGAACCGCGGCAACCGATTCGCGTCTTTCGAGCTAGCCAAAAACTTGATGGCATAGATGGTTCCGTCGCGCTCGTCCGCGCACTGGCACACGACCGCATTGCCCCCAGAACCGATTTGCTCTTCCACGGCGTAGACATGGCCGTCGGAGCCCTTCACTCTCGAAGGAACTCTGAAACCCTGCTTGCCGAAGAGAACATCTACATAATCGCGGCTCATGTCAAATCAGGGGCTGTTGAGCGTGCCCGTGAGCAAACGTGAGAGAGGCGTCCGAACTAGGTGCTACGATCACACTCCATTGGCCTGGGCTTATGCACCAGGTATGCAAGTGGGATGCGTTGTGGACTTGAAAGACCTCGCTATCCTTTTTCCACCCCACTGCAATCGCCTCTGTTCTCGCCACCTCCTCATTGCAAACACCGCACGAGATCACCGAAGGTTCGCCGAATGGACCGTGATTTCCAGTTGCGAGGCGGTAGAACAGCGTTGCGCCATCACCAGTGGGAGGACGCCGGAAATAGGAGCCTCCCAAAATTGCCTTCAAGAAGTCCATCCGCCACCGTCTGCTGCCATGAGTGTTGGCTTGCGACACGCATTTAATTGCGTAGTCGCGGCAGTCGGGAGCAGGAGACTCGGGCGCTATCAAAAAATCAAGCATCCGGAGGTCCATCTTCAACGCCCCGGCGTTAACCCCGTCAAGAGAACCGCCTTCGGCTCAAAGTTCATCAATAGCCAGAAGCAGTGAATAAAAATCTGACTTCTGTTTGAATCGCGTAGAGCTGATTGGTCGGTCAGGCGGAAACAGAAGCGCTAGGTCATTAAGACATGCCAGAAAGCGCGCTTCGGTGCTTCTCACCTCGGCTTGGTCCCAGGCCGTGTATTTAAGGTAATACGAGTCAAGCGTCTCTCGCTTCTCTTGCGGACCTCCAATCAAACCTGCCAGAAGCTCGGAGACGAACTCCACGTCAGCGAAGCGCCGCCGATTGGCGACGCTAAATATCCTGCCCGCATCCAGAAAGTCATGCGCGGCCAAATCTTCCGCAAGCTCAAGAAAGGCCCCGGGATAGTCGGCCCGCCTGAGTTCCTGCTTCGTCAACGGAACCGCATATTTATTCAGGCGGGAGTAGGTCTCTCTCAATTCATCATCTGAGAACCCAATTGCCTCATTGAAGTCAATTCGATATTGAAGGAATTCGTTGCGAACGTCTTCTGAAAGCTGTGAAAACGCTAGTCCTTTATGCTCTCCACTATAAGGGGCTTCAAGCGAAAACTTATCTTCCAAAAACGCGAGTATTGAGCTGATGCGCTGCTGTCCATCAATGACAATTCTGTATACCTGACCATCACGAATAGTAGAGGAAACAAATGCCTTCGGCATAGGGATAGCTCGCAGGATTGTGTCCATGAGCATGATCTTTGCCGCATCGCTCCATACTTCATGGCGCTGAAAATCTGGACGAATCTCCAACCTTCCTGTCCGCTGCCAATCGCGAATGTCAGAAATTGGATGGGGGCTTGAATTCCACTTTTTCATTCTGACCTCTTCGGACTGATGTTATCGAGCCGAATGGCTTGCACCGCCAAGCCAATCTCATCGTCTGACAGAAACGGAGCCTGGGCAAAGACAAGCCCCTGTTCTCCGTTGAGCTTCGCTGCCATGTGTCCACGACCAAGGAGCATTTCGGCTCCTGAACGGTCAAGCGCAATCTTCGAGGTCGCCTCGCTTGCGACTTTGAGAATCAAACGGTTGCCCAAGTTCTCTCGCAACTGCATGGGCATCACATCCTTGTCAGGACGCTGAGCCGCGAAGATCAGGTGGATGCCTGCGGCCCGCGCCTTCACCCCAAGCCGTTGCACCGCAGCGCCCACCGCGCCCTTATAAGCGTCGTCGAGCATCCAATCGGCGAACTCGTCATGGATCAAGAAAACCATCGGTAAGCGAAGATCCGGCGCCGCTTTGGCGTTGAATGTGGCCAAGTCCCGTGCTCGCGCTTGGGCAAACGCCTTATAGCGGCTCTCCATCTCCTCGACCAACGCGTCCAACACCTCGGTTGAGCGCTCTTTGGTGGTGATGATGGCCTCGCGCATGTGGGGCAAGTCTTCCAAGGCCGCATAGTCCACACCCATCTTTGGGTCGATGAGGATGATCTGCGCCAGCTCTTTGGGATTGGTCGCTGCGATGTCCAACAAGATTGCTTGGATCAGCACTGACTTTCCGCTGCCGGTGGCGCCAGCCACTAATGAATGCGGCTCATGCGACGACAGGCCACAAAACTCACCACCGAGGTTCAAGTAGAGCAGCGATCCATTGATCTCTTGAAGGCCGAGAACAAATGAGGTGTTGATACCAGCCACATTGCGATTGAGCTGCCGCTTAGCCCAAAGGTCCCAAAGCGACACGGCTTGCCGCTTGGAGCCGGCAATCGTCACCACGATCTCGCCTGGTTTGGGCTGAACCGTCACCAGGTTAATGGCGTGCGTGGTCAGCAACTGCGTGCGCTTGGCTTCGATGTCCTCGACCCTGAGACGATCCGAACCTGCCAGACGCACCAAGCAGCCGTTTGGTGTCATCCGCGTGCCCAGCACGGCAGCCTGCAGGCCGTAGCTGTTCAATGCGGTTTTGAGCTTCTTGGTTGTTTCCTGCGCCCACGCTTCGCGCTCGTCGTCCACCACGGCGAGGCCGGCGTGCTTGGCAACAATCAAGGCAGACAAATGCTCGCCCACCGCCGCAGCAACAGGTGTTAGCGCAGTGACGGCTTCATCTTGAAACGAAGGAGCCGCGGGCTTAGCTCCTGCGGGAGCGGTCGCTGTCTGAGTCTCCGGCGCCGGGGGAGCCGATTCGACTGCGCCCGAATCATCCTGCTCCACTGCGTCCTGCTGGCCAAGCTGCTCCATCAGCGCGTGCCATGCCACTCGCGCGGCGGGCCGACTGAATGAAGCCGATTTCCAAGGCTCTGATCCACCGAGCTGCGCGCGAACGGCGGTCGCGCCGGCTCCGGCCGCATAGGCCTCCACCAGTTTGCGCAGCTCCGACCGGTCGAACACCTCCTGCCAAGCCTGGACGCCGTCAGTGTTGTCGATCTCGACTTGCTCAGATGCCGATTGGGACTGGCCCGCCTCAGTCGAGTGGACGAAGACATGCGAGTAGCCTCGCAGCGCGATGTCCACATCGCCTTCGCGCAACTTCGCGCGCGCCCGTTCGAGCAGCCCTGAGAGGCCAGGCGGAATCTCGGCATCTATCAGCAAATCAGCCAGGCGCGAAAGCCACACGTCCCGGTCAAGGCGGCCAGGATCGCCAAACAATGCGGCCCGGAATGTGGTCAGCGTTGCCATGAGCTGGGCTTTTGACGAGCGCTTGGCCTCGGCTGAGCCCTCGGCGGCAACATATTTGGACTCGACCACAGCAATGCGCAGCCGAATCCCATCATCGACCTCTTCAACACAAAGGGCCAAGATGTCGGCGATGCGGCTTTCGCGCTGGGCCAGCCAATCGGCATAGTCGTCGAGCAGGAAGAACACGCAAAACGACTGGTCTGCGTTGGCCTGCGCGGCAAACTCCTCGGCAACCAAATGGCGGCTTAGGACCAGCCCCAGCATTTCGCCAGCGGACACCCCGCGCTTGGCGGCGCGCAGGACGATATCGCCGGAGACCGACAGGGCATCTTTCTTCATGCGGGCGGCTACGGTGTCGAGTTCGTCTGAGCCCAAAGAAAGGCCCAGCTCGCCGAGGCGGCGGCGAATCAACACGCCAAGCAGGCGCAGCTCGGAAGTCGAGCTGACGATCATGTTGCGGCCGTTGGTGGAGGCTCGGCGATACCGAACGACCGTGATGCCGTTGTGCTGCAACTGCCGCTTGTCGAGCAGCTCGTCATAGGTGGCGACCCACTCGGCCAACGCATGCGCGTCGTTCATCGTCGAAGCCAGCGCCTCGTGCTGCAATGAAATGCGGCGGGCAGGCAGGTAGCGGCTTCCGACGGGAGCGTCGGTCTGGCGATGCACCGCCGCCACCGCGCCCACATAGGCCCATCCAGAGGCTGTCTGCCACGGGCAAGTCAGGAAGGTAGTTGATTTGAGCTCGTTCTCGCCAGAGACGCTGCGATAAGACCAGCGCGACGGAGCGTGCTCTAAGCTGGGCCGATCGTTGGTCCAATCCACGGGAAGCCACTCCTCGACCGCCGTGCGCGACACCACGTCGTGCAGGAAGGCCACGTCAAAGGGCTTGAAGCCGCCCTCGCCTTGCCCCGGCGTGGCCGAGGCTGGCGTCACCGCGATGCGGAGCTTGGAGATGAAGTTATCCGAGGTCTCGCTGACCACCGGCAGGTCGGGGTCATCGCCCGCCTTGTTGACCAGCTCCGCATAGACGCGACGCAGCTTGGCCGGGTCGCTATGCCTGACCGACACGCTGCATTGAAAGTCATCTTCAGCTTGCAGCCCAGCGAGCTCGCGCACGGTGGCCAGCGGCAGCTCGGCCGCGTCGGCGTTGTAGAGCAAGACGCTCAGATTGGCAGCCTCGTGGGGCTGCAGGCCAATGTATCGCTCCAAGAGCTCACGCGCCTGCTTAGCGGCGGAGGTCGGATCGACATCGGTCATTGAGTCCTCTTCGCCGCGGACCGGCCGCTCAAGCAAGCTATATCCATTGACGGTGCTGCTCTCGGCGACCAATAGCGGCTCGCTGCCTCGTTGCATGACCGCGATCTCCGGATAGAAAGGGTGCGCCAGCTCCTCGGAAAACTCCCGGAAGAAGATGTCGCGATGCCCAAAGAGCACGCTGTCGCTGTTCAGCAAGTGGGTCGCCAGGCCAGCTACACGGCGGGTCTTCACCGCCAACGCCTTCATTCGCTCAGGGTGCCATGGCGGGATGATCAGCGACGGCTGCTCGCCTGAAATGCGGGCGGTGCCAATGGAGAGCACTTCGGCCACCAAGCGGGCGCGGCACACATCGCCGCGAGCATGCACCCTCAAGGCGTTGAGCAGCGCAGAGAACGACTCGGCCTGGCGCAAGACGGATTCGCCTTGCAGCCCCGTATCGATGAAGTCCTTCATCGCCAAGATGTAGTCGGCCTCGAAGGCATCCCATGCCGCGCGCAGCTCGTCGCGCTGCTCTTTGGTCAGACGGCCCTCGGCCGCAAGCTCCTTGATGCGGTCTTTGATCTCGGCGCGCAAGCTGCGAAGCTTGTTGGCCGGCGGGACCAGCGAGCCGGCATCGCGCGAGAAAGTGGCTTCAAGCGTGCCTGTGTCGAGCAGCGAGACGCTTTGCACGCCGCCTTTCTTGCTGACCAAGCGACGCGGAACCTCTGTGCAGCCGACAGCGCCCTTTTCCAGCAGACGGCGCATGTCCGACACCAATGCCAGCCCGATGGACTCGGGGCGGTAGCTCCACACAAGCTGCGTCTTGTCGATGACCGTCTCGCGGTCGCCGACGCGCTGCACAAGCGCCACGTCGAACTTGATCTGCACCGCATTGCGAGCCAGCGAAGAGACCGGCTTGAGAGTCGGGCCGCGAAGCTCCCTCTCCTTGGCGAAGAACTTCTCGTAGTGAAAGAGCGGGTCGGGAAGGTTGCCCACCCCCATGCCCTTGACTTCCCACTTCACCCGCGAGCCCATCAGCTCCTGGATGCCGCGATACATGGCCGAGAAATAGCACCCCACGTCATGGTTGAAGCGCGTGCGCCACTCGGTCCTCCCTTTGTTGACAGTGAAGCGCAGGAACCGCTCGCCAGCCATGTCGTCGGCGCCGGCCAATAGATGGTGGGCCACGCTCGCGAAGCCGTCGAGGAAGTCAGTGCACTCGATGGCCTTGCCGAAGATCGCCTTTTCCCAGCGGGCATGGAGCTGCCGCGAAGGCTCCATGAAGCGCCGGTGGAGCTCAAAGAAAACCTTGTCGTCGTCGTTCCACTCGGAGCGCTTCTCACGCGCCTTGAGGTCTTCAAGGTGCCGCTTCCACTTCTCATCAAGGGCTTCAGCATCGTCGCAGTCGTGCTCGAAGAATCTCAGCGTGTGCTCGGCAAGGCCTTGGAGCTTCTCCTTGGGCTTGTCAAAGATGTGGCAAACACCGTCGGTCTCCCACTCGAGCTCGGCCACGTCGGCCGCGGACTGGTTGTCGCCCATCGGAGCGTTGATGAAAGCCTCCAAGGCGACGCGGGCGGCGTCGGTGATGTTGGCCGCGTTGTCATCCAAGCGTTGGCGCATCTCGTCGGGGTCCAGCAGCTGGCCATTGGGCCGAAGGCGCAGCAGCAACGGCGCGCGGTGCGCGAAAAGCTTCTCGAAGGCCTTGCGCCAAGGCTTGTAAGACGCCCCATAGGTCTTCGCGCTGGCGAAGAACGAGGTGTCCCTAGGCAGCCCCACCTTGGGCAGCGACCAACCGATGGCATCGCGGATCGGCAAGCCACGCGTGGCCGACATGGCTTCGGTGATGTGGGAGCAGAAGTCGCCGAGCTGCACGAGGGAGAGGTCGTTGGAGAAGATCAGGCCCTTGAGGGCCGAGCGGAACACCTGGCGGTCGTCAGGCACCGGCGCCATGCCGGCGACATGGCATGTAGCGTTCACCCACGCTTCCTCATTTGCGCGCAGCTCTTTGGCGCCCAAGGCGGTGACGTGACCGAGGGTGTCGGCCAGGTTGTGCTCGTTGCCGTTGGCGGTGAGGATCACCTCTTTGCTCGTCTGCGCGTTGTTGCGCACGAAACCGGCGTTGTGTTGGATCAGGGCCTCGGGCGGCAGACCTTGGCCTTCGACCAAGGCCTCGGGAATCATAAGATCGACGCGGGCGGCGAGGTCGTGATTGGCGAGGACGGCGCGCGCAACCGAAGCGACTTGGGACGAGGACAGCTTGTCGAGGCGAAACAGCGCCGCCGAATCCTGCGCCGAGCCGTCGGCCTGCCGAGCGTCATTGATGCGCTTGGCCAGGATGTCAGCGCCGACGCGCCCAATGATCCGATCGGTCAGCAATTTTCTTCTCCCTTGAATCCAAACGGGTTCTCCACGAACGAGCAGGAGTCGGACAGCCGACGCACGAGCCCAAGTCCAACCAGTCGCGCTTCGAGGTTGGCGCGGTTCTCGCTGAGCACTTCCTGGTCCACCTTCTTCTCCGCGACGAGACGCGATCCTTCCGCGTCGCCAATGACCATCCCATAGCGCCGCTTGGCCTCGGCCAAGAACTCATCGAACTGCATCCGGTCGTCGACGATGGCCACCACCAGCGTCTTGATGAGCCGGTCGTTGGGGGCATAGCGCGTGCGTCGCGCGAGGCGTCTGGAGCTCAGCCCAATGGCGCGCGACCATGACGCGTGAATCTTTCCGACGTGCTGCTCGTGGCGGGCGGTGGCCAACTCAACCAGCCTCTCGATGAGCTTGTCGCCAGACATGCGCGTGTAGTCGGCTTCGTCATCCGAATCTGCCGACGGCCACTGAAAGAGTTCGCGCATGACGCTGGCTTGCGCCGCGTCGGGGTAGTCCGACTTCGAGGCCACCTCCCACTCGGGCAACAGGCGGGCTTGCTCAATGGACGCGCGAACAGCTTTTGCTGAGAGGCCTTGGTTGAGCTGATAGCTGTCGCCCGACAGAGCCCGGATCTTGGTGCGTTCTTTGGAGACTATCTCGCAGACAAATTCGACGGGCTCGGCGTCGCCGGCTTGGATCTTGGCCTGCTCCAAGAAATACAACAGTAGATTGAGGCCCGTCGACGCGATCAGGTGCTCCAAAGCGTCGTAGATCGGCATGTCCTTGGCCAAGATCGCCAGCCAATCCTCGCAGAGCTGGTCAAAACGAGGATGGGACGCGTGGGGCAGATAGCCCACGTCGCGCGAATTTGACGCAAGCTGGGGCTCACCTTGCAGCGCGCGCACCAAGCGATTCATCGGCGCCGCCCGATTGAATAGGCGGTGTGACAGCTGGGCACCAAGCTCTGGGCCGCGAGCCGCGCGGCTGAGCATGAGATACAGCAGCTCGCCCGTGCGGGCGAAGAATCGCCTGTCGTTGCTAGCGCCGCCCGAGTCGATCCGCAAGTCCTCAAACAAAGCGTCCGGGCCGAAGGGAAAGACAAACTTGGAGCTCCAGCGCTTGTTGCTGCGAGCCTCGAACGCTGAGGAGCGCAGCAGCTCGATGGCCTTGGCGAAGTCGTCGAAGCTGGAGAACGCCTTACGCAGATAGCCCATTTCCTCATCGCCAAGCTTGGTCGCGTCCTGGGCGAACAAGGCGCTCCACTCGCGCCACTTCTCATCATCGGTGAGGGACCGCTCGCGGATCGCCTCGACAAAGGGATTGTTGAAGAGCAGGCCGCGCAAGCGAATTTGATGCTGCGGCCGGTATCGGACTTTGTCGCTGGGCGTGGCAACCAACGGGCTGTCCAAGTTCGACCCCAGCACGCCCAGGAACTCCAGCACCGTCAAATGCGGCAACTGCTCGTCATACAGGCGGTGCCCCCAAATATGTTCATCGACGGCGAAATCGACGCGGTCGATGTCAATGCGCTGCCTCATTCCGAAATCCTCACGGTGATGGGCCGAGAGAACCCGTGGCCGCCTTGTTCAATATCGATGAAGTTGAGCGTGAGCGATCCACTGTCGGCGCCGGCCTCCTCGTCGTCGTCCTGCTGGCTACGTCCCCGGATAAGCTCAGCTTTGCGCAGCAGCTTGGCCTTGAACGCCAACATGTCCTCCAGACACTCGTTGGAGAAGCTGCCTGGTAGCGCGCCTTCGGCCACCCGCGACAGGAACTCGAAGCGCACGGGCGTGAGATCGAAGGCCACGGAATTTCCAGCGCCTCGAGCCAGGGACACGTCTAGACAGGGGCGACCCGCCTTCGCCTCGAGTTTGACCGCCATGCCCACGCCATTGAGACGGCGCGAAGGCGCCTCGGTATCGCACAGCACGCTGACGCGCGACTGCGTGAAGCCGCCGGAGCTGGCGACAAAGATGCGGTCCACGTTGTCGATCAAGAGGCCCGTCATCACGCGATTGAGGCCTCGCACCAGCCGGCCGCGCACTGTCTCGGCGACAGGCTTCTTGTCAAGCAATGCCGCGCGCATCTCCAAGTATTCGCCAGCGAAGCGGAATACCGTCATCGACCAGAAGGGGTAGCCCTCCTCGCCCGGCGGCAGCGTGAAGAAGAGGCGGCGGCGCTGCTCCTGCAGCAGGTCCATGAAGTCGGCGGCTCCACCGTCGATGCGGGCGGCCTCTTCGCCTTCAAGATACTTGTCCTGGGCGCTCAGCAGCCGTGGCGTGGCGCCGTAGACCGGGTCGCTGGCGATCAAGCGGGCAAATGCCGGCGCGAGCTTCACATCGTCCTTGCCGTAGACCAACAAGCCGTCAGCTCCGTTGGTGGTCTCATCGCCCACGCCGAAGGCCGCCATCGCTTTGAAGACCGGCCGTTCGGCGAGGCGCCGCTTGGGCAGGTTCGCGCCAAAGGCGTTGCCATAAACGCTGCCGCGGTCCACGGCCCCTTGCTCCTGAATCAACGCGACCTCGGCGCAGGACATCAAGCCGTCCTTAGCGTCGCGATGGCCCAAAATCATGTTAGCGCACAGAGCGAGCAAGTCTCGAACCGGCAAATGCTGCCCATTGAGCCTGGCAATCTCCACCAAGTCGCCCAGCCGACGTCCGAGCTGCGCGCCATCCCCAGTCCCAAGAAGCCGTTGGCGGTTCTCATAGATCGGGCACACCTTGTCGCCCGATTTCAGCGAGCACCGGCCGCAGTTGTCCCATTCGGCGTGCTTGGCGACGGCGGCAACCACCTCCTCGAGCGCCATGCGGCCCACGCTGCGGCTGAGGTCGAAAACGGCCAGGCGATCTGGCTCTTGGCCCGCCTGCAAGAAGAACTCCTGCAGCGGCTTGCGCAGCGGGTGGCTGCGCCCTTGCCTGCGCCCAAGGTCGCGAAGCCGGTCGAGCACTTGGCCGTGGTTGGCCGCCAGGATAACGATCTCGCTGTCGTCGCCCTCGAGCACCGACTTTTCGAGCCGCGCCAGGGGAGCGTCGCTTTCCTCGCCGTTGAACTCGCTGAGGTCCTTAATGAAGACGGCCAAGCGGCCGTCGGCCAGGCGATGCTCTTTGATGTTGCCCTTGGCGGCCCACACGCGCGGATCGCCGCCCATAGAGGTCCAGAGCGCGCGGCAGTGGTAGGTCTTGCCGTCGCCAGCCGTGCCCGCGATCAGCATGGAGCCTGGCTTTCCTGAGGCCACATGCGCCTTCATCGGCTCGAGCATCGGCGTGCTCAGCGCGATGGGCTGCACCTTGGCCCGGCCCACTGCTCCGGCCACGTATTCGTCGAACATCGTCAGGTTGTTCGGCGTCGGACCGTAGCTGCGCAGGAAACGCACCCAAGCGCTTGATGGCGGAATGCCGATTTCGGTCACTCCTGTGTGCTGATCTGACAACTGGCACCCCCCAAGAAAGAACAGTAGTTACATACTTTCCTGTTGGAGCATAAGCTAGGACAAGGCTATTTTTGCAAAGAACAAATCGCCTTGTGGACCTTTGGCAAGCCGGTTCGAAATACTCCAGTTCGATGCATTTCAGTCCCGTTGTCCACAGGAAAATTTCCTGAGACAATCGTGTGGATGAAGCGATTTTTTTTCTTGCTCCTTCACATGGGCGGTGCTATCAAGCATCCAATCTCTCTAGTATCAGAGATGCCCGCATGACCTCTTTCTCATCTACCGACCATTCATGCGCAGCTTCGCGGCGCGTGTATGTGCTGTCGGTTCTTTCTTCCATTTTAAGGTAGCGATAAGACACAGTTATCGACTGCCAGATAACCACCAAAGCGGCCCCTTTCGCGGGCCGTTTTTTATTGTTTTTCAAACCCGTCCATAGGACTCACCATGAAGAAAATTCGCACTCCACTGGAGGGCGCTGGCGCAGCTTTGTCTGCTCGCAGCACCACTACATCCAACCGAACACCGCAAACACCGCCAGAGGGCGTTTTGAGCGTTTTATCGGCCACCGCCGAGCAGTTCATAGCAGCCAGCCAGTCGGCAGCTACGAAGCGTGCGTACGCCTCTGATCTAAAACATTTTTTTGCCGACGGTGGGAGTGTTCCAGCCAGCCCGACTGTTCTCGCCGAATACCTGGCCCGATGCGCTGAAAAATTGTCAGTTGCCACCTTGGAGCGACGAGTGACAGCAATCCACAAGGCGCACTTGGAAAAGAAACTGAAATCACCAGCCCGCAGCGAAACTGTGAAGCGCGTGATGCAGGGCATTCGCCGGACGCTGGGCACCAAGCAGCGGCAAGTTCGGCCGATGGTCAAAGACGATCTGCTGGCAGCGTTGGTGATGATTGATCGGCAGAAGATGCCCATCAAAGCGGCACGTGATCGAGCCTTGCTGCTCATTGGGTTTGCGTCGGCCATGCGCAGGTCTGAGCTTGTGGCTGTTCAAGTGGAGCATCTCACGCACTTGCCCAGCGGGGTGGACATTTTCTTACGATCCAGCAAGACTGACCAAGAGGCTCAGGGCCGCACAGTGTTCATCCCACACGCCAACGGAGAGCGTTGCCCAGTGCGTGCCCTGATGCACTGGTTGGAGGTTTCTGAAATCAATGAGGGGTTTGTGTTTCGCGCCGTCAGCCGCCACGACCGCGTTGCACGGCATGGTTTGTCTGCACAGTCTGTCGCGCTGGTGGTGAAAGCGTCGGTCGCGCGCGTGGGCGGTGACTCGAAGAAAGTCAGCGGCCACAGCCTGAGGGCTGGCTACTGCACCAGTGCTGCGGAGAAGGGCTTGCAGCCATGGCAGATACGGGAACAGACAGGGCACAAGTCGGATGTGACACTCGCGAAATACATACGCCCAATAGCACGAAGAAAGATTCCGAGTTTGCTTTGATGGCTCAACTCTTGCGCTCGCCCCATCTTCAATTGGTGACGTGCAGAAATCCCCACGCCCCAGGCTTGCAACGCCAAACCGCAGACGGGGCAGCACTGCGCAGCGCCACTATCACCAAATCCAAGTACCTCAGGGCGTAGCTAGTCCTCCATAGCCCGGCCCCGAGGCGGTTGGAGCTGCTGTGCCAAAGCAATCGGCAACATACTGGATACTTTGAACCGACACAGCGTTTCCTCCGTTCATGGCCAAGTTCTTTCCAACACTCGATCACTCGGAATTCCGCAGCAAAGGCGAATTCACCCTCTTTCAGGAACTGGCGGCACTCGACGATGGGTTCGCCGTCATCCACTCGCTGCCTTGGCTGCGAGGCAAGACCAAGCGGGTGTACTCGCAGGAGCTGCAAGAGTACCTGCGGGTCTCCTTGGCGAGGAAGCATCTGTCCGGCGAGGTGGACTTCGTGATCCTGCATGCGGAACTGGGCATGCTTTGCATCGAAACGAAGTCGGGTCTGTACAAGCCTTTGGGCTTTCGGTTCATCCACGAACGTGACGGATACGAAATCGATCCCCTGAATCAGGTCAAGGACAACACCTTCGTCCTCGACGAGATGCTGCGGTCGTGGCAGGTGAAGTGCCCAGTCGGCTACGCGGTGCACTTTCCGGACTTCGATCTGGAGAGCTCGCAGATCGCCAGCGCGTACGTGCCGCTCGACCGACCGCTCCCCGACGGCATCCTGATCCTGCAGAAACATCGTCGGGACATGCCCTCGCGCATCGTGCAACTGATGGCGCACTGGAAGGCCGCACTGAACTACGGCAACCAGCACGAATTTAGCCGTGAGATCGATCGATTCCTCGGGGCCGTCTGGCCGCGGGAAGCCCGGGACGGGCATCTCGGACGTAAGATCGTCGCGGACGGCGAGTTGTGGCTTCAATTGGACGACAAGCAGGCGAATCAGGTGGCCTTATGCCTCGACACCGATCGGAGGCTGATCGCGGGGTTCTCGGGCAGCGGCAAGACGCTCATTGCGCGTTCCCTTGCCGAGCAGTTCGCGGCCCGGGACCTCAAGGTGCTCTTCCTTCTGAAGAACCGCCAGATCACGCAGAAGGTGGCCCTTCAATTGAGCCATCTCGGCCGGTCGGTCACGGTTCAGACCTTCCATTCCTACTGCGAGTCCCTGGGCACGCGGAACAGGGACGGCACCGTTGGCGAGCCCAACTATGACGAGCATCACCTGGCCCTGCGTGGGAAGGTGGATCACCAGTACGGGGTGCTCATCGTCGATGAGGCCCAGGCGCTCAACGAGGCCGATCACCTGGCACTGCGCGACCATTTCGCCAACGCGCGCAAGTTCGTCTTTGCCGATGAGCTCCAGGTGCTTCCTGGTATCGAGAAGGGAAGTTCCTATCGATTCCTGGAGGACACCTACGACGAGCGATTCTTTTATCTGGCGACGGTCTACCGGAATCCCGGAGGCATCACTCAGACGATGATGGAGATGCGGCCACCACGACATGAGGTGAACTGCCCTCGCCCGATCTCCAGCAAGGACTTGTCCAGAAGCATCAGCAGGGATGTCTCCAAGAGCATCCAGACCCTAACGGCGGAGCTCTCGAAGGCCGGTGTCATGGCACAGGACATGATCGTGCTCAGTCAGTTCTCCTGGTCGCTTGAGGGGATCGATGTCTCTCGATCCACGATCTCGGCGTATCGAGGCATGGAGAAGCCCGTGGTCGTCGTCGTGGCGGGCTTCGACATGGACGACACCACATTGGCTTGCGCACTCGGGCGGGCCACCACGCGCGCTTACATCATCGTACCCATCGAATTGCTCGTGGGTCTGAGCGGCGTGAAGTCGGATTTCCTGCGCAAGGGCTTGGAGAGGAGCGATCGCGCAAGGGTGCTCGATCAGGATGCCTGTGATCCTGACCCGCGATTCATCGCCAACAAGGTGCCGAAATTCGCAGGTGCAATCGGAAGGCACGAAATCTTCGGCGGAGGATTTTTCTACGCAAGTCGATGGAGGCGATGGGTATATGAAGGCGGCACCCGGTGGACTAACCGCGGAGTTCAGTTCTGGGGTTGGTGGCTCTCACTATCAACAAGCCTTTCCATCTCCGGGATCGATCAGGTGCGCAACGAGCCGACCGACTGCTATCTCCACCCTTGCGCCGAATGCGACACCACGACACCGCATGACGCGCGTGGCACATGTCTGACTTGCCTGGCCTTGCCATTGGACGAGGCTAGGACCTCAGCGATCGTTCTGCAGGCGGCCGAACTGGGTGTCGTGCGATCGAGTACGCGAGGGCAATCACTGATCAACGTGGCGGCATTGGTTGGCGATTTCGAGTTTCCGCGCTCGAATGACACTGTGCGTGGGATGACCGAAGTGCCTGTTCTGACCCTCGCCACCACGATCGTCGAGTTTCGGATGCGCCGCGGGGCGACAGTTGCCACAAAATCCCAGATTGGGCAATGGCTGCAAGAAGTGTTGGTGGCCAGCGAATTGGATGACTCCATCGAGGGCCTCGCGGGCCGCACGATCAGCAGCTTGTGCGGGCAGAAGCTACTGGTGAAGATCGATACCGGTCGATACCGACTGACGGATTCTCAATAGCCCTTACCCGATCAGATCGCGGCCTCAAGCCTTCGACAGGTCTGCGTCCTTCAACGGCAGTTGACCGATCCCTTTATCCGTGGCGGCAGCACGGCCGGTATGGCAGCCGAGGCGTTTGACGCTACTTTGTTCAACTTGCTGAGCGTCAGACTACTCGCGCGATGGCCGACGCCATCAACGGCAGCGTCGTCATCGTCGCTGCCGACCTCTGTATCAATCTTCAGCGGCGATGAGCGTGGGTAAGGAGGTTCGAACAAGCAGTCGATGGCGAGTGGCCGTTCCCGAGCGGTAGCGCCAGTTTGCGAACCTCGCTGACAGCTGACTTCTCCGGCCGGGCTTGTGTATCGGGGGTTCTGCTTCCTGGCGCATTTATGCACTCGCACTACCCGCCATGAGAGGCCATCAGGTTTTGGCTCCTCAAAGACTGCTTTCAATAAGTAGCCTATTGAGCCATCGACCTAAAACTACCATTGGACTAATGTTCAACCTCGATTCATTCGGCATGCAGCGATTCCAGATCGAAAAATTTCCCCTCCGGGATAGCAAGTTCGACATCTCCATCGACCTGTGGTTGCGTCTCAAGATTCAAAGCCCATTTCGGAATAGAGAGATCGTTAGAGATGCGCTCTTTAATGCGCTCCGGACTCATTTTCGTCTACGAACTAACCACTTTATTCTGAGTGCCTGGGGCGATATCACGCAGCAGGTTCCTCTCCCTCGAACAACGATAGAGATAGCCTCAGGTGTTGCCGGCGACGGCGAGATCGGGTGTTAGCCTGTTGTGCATCGACCGCAACCAGTGCAACGGGCCTTGATGTGATG
>NZ_BAAJYT010000015.1:0-50277 GCF_057541515.1 Acidovorax sp. KNOB132 | reverse complement strand
CGCGGCTGCGGGCGCGGCGGCAGGGGCAGCTGCAGCGGCGGCTGCGCCGGCCTTGCCTTCGGTGTCGATCTTGGCGATCAGCTGGTCGGCCACCACGGTGGCGCCGTCGCCTTGCACGATTTCCGCCAGCACGCCGGCCGAGGGAGCAGGCACTTCGAGCACGACCTTGTCGGTCTCGATTTCGATCAGGATCTCATCGACGGCGACAGCCTCGCCGGCCTTCTTCTTCCACGTGAGCATCGTGGCTTCCGCCACGGATTCGGACAGTTGGGGGACTTTGACTTCAACGATAGCCATGGGAATTCTTTCGGGGTTTGTTTCTGCTTTTTGTGTGTTCGGGTTTCCGGCCTTACTTGGTCAGGACAAACCCCTTGAGCTTGGCGAACGCGCCGTCCACCAGGGCCTTTTGCTGCTCCTGGTGCAGGTGCGAATAGCCCACCGCGGGCGATGCCGAGGCGGCACGGCCGGAGTAACCCAGCTTCTGGCCTTCGAGCATGTTCTCGTGGATGTAGTGCTGCACGAAGAACCAGGCGCCCTGGTTCTGCGGCTCGTCCTGGCACCACACGATGTCGGTGGCGTTCGGGTACTTCTTCAGCTCGGCGGCGAAGGCCTTGTGCGGGAACGGATAGAGCTGTTCCACGCGCAGGATGACGACGTCGTCGGCTTCCTTCTCTTCGCGCTTCTTGACCAGGTCGTAGTAGACCTTGCCCGAGCAGGCGATCACGCGCTTGACCTTCTCGGCCTTCTTCTCGATGGCTTCGTTCTGCTCCGGGATCACCGTCTGGAAGCTGCCCTTGGTGAACTCGGACAGCGGCGAGGTCGCGTCCTTGTTACGCAGCAGCGACTTCGGCGTCATGATGATCAGCGGCTTGCGCAGGTGGCGGACCATCTGGCGGCGCAGCACGTGGAAGATCTGGCTGGCGGTGGTGGGCTGCACCACCTGCATGTTGGCGTCGGCCGACAACTGCATGAAGCGCTCCAGGCGGGCCGAGCTGTGCTCGGGACCCTGGCCTTCGTAGCCGTGCGGCAGCATCAGCGTGATGCCGTTCACGCGGCCCCACTTCACTTCGCCGGAGGCGATGAACTGGTCGATCACGACCTGCGCACCGTTGGCGAAGTCGCCGAACTGCGCTTCCCAGATCACGAGCGTGTTGGGGTCGTTGGAGGCATAGCCGTATTCGAAGCCCAGCACCGCCTCTTCGGACAGGATGGAGTCGATCACGACGAACGGAGCCTGGTTCTCGCTGACGTTCTGCAGCGGCACGTAGGTGCCCGTGTCCCACTTCTCGCGCTTTTGGTCATGGATGACCGAATGGCGGTGGGTGAACGTGCCGCGGCCGCAGTCTTCGCCGGAGAGGCGCACGGGGAAGCCGCTGGCCACCAGCGAGGCGAAGGCCATGTGCTCGCCCATGCCCCAGTCCACCGGAATGTCGCCACGGCCCATGGCGGCGCGGTCGTCGTACACCTTCTTGACCAGTTGGTGCGGCGTCACGCCTTCAGGGATGGTGGTGATCTTTTCGGACAGGCGCTTCCACTCGGCCAGCGGGATGGCGGTGTCGCCGGCATCGGTCCACTTCTTGCCCAGGAAGGGGCTCCAGTCCACCGCATACTTGCTCTTGAAGTTGGTCAGTACCGGATCGACCGTGTGCTTGCCCGCATCCATGGCGGCGCGGTAGGCCTTGGACATGTCGTCGCCCAGGGTCTCGCCCAGGCCCTGCGTGGCCAGCTTGTCGGCGTACAGCTTGCGGGTGCCGGGGTGCGCGCCGATCTTCTTGTACATCAGCGGCTGGGTGAGCGCGGGCGTGTCCTGCTCGTTGTGGCCCAGCTTGCGGAAGCAGATGATGTCCACCACCACGTCCTTCTGGAACTCCATGCGGAATTCGAGGGCGAGCTGCGTGGCGAACACGACCGCTTCGGGATCGTCGCCGTTCACGTGCAGCACGGGCGACTCGATCATCTTGACCACGTCCGTGCAATACAGCGTGGAGCGGCTGTCGCGCGGATCGGAGGTGGTGAAGCCGATCTGGTTGTTGATCACGATGTGCACCGTGCCGCCCGTGGAGTAGCCACGGGTCTGGGCCAGTGCCAGCGTTTCCTGGATGACGCCCTGGCCGGCGAAGGCCGCGTCGCCGTGCACCAGCACGGGCAGCACCTGCTTGCCATGCGGGTCGGCGCGGCGGTCCATGCGGGCGCGCACCGAACCTTCCACGACGGGGTTCACGATTTCCAGGTGGGAGGGGTTGAAGGCCAGCGACAGGTGCACCGGGCCGCCAGGGGTGCTGACGTCGGAACTGAAGCCTTGGTGGTACTTCACGTCGCCTGCCGGCAGGTCTTCCGGAGCGGTGTGGTCGAACTCGGCGAACAGGTCCTTGGGCATCTTGCCCAGCGTGTTCACCAAAACGTTCAGGCGGCCGCGGTGGGCCATGCCGATCACGATTTCCTGCACGCCCTTGGTGCCGGCGGCCTGGATGAGTTCATCCATGGCGGCGATGAAGCTTTCGCCGCCTTCGAGCGAGAAGCGCTTTTGGCCGACGTACTTGGTGTGCAGGAAGCGCTCCAGGCCTTCAGCGGCCGTGAGGCGGTCCAGAATGTGCTTTTTCTTGTCGGGACCGAAGCTGGGCTTGCTGCGGATGGTCTCGAGCTTTTCCTGCCACCAGCGCTTCTGGTTCTGGTCGGTGGCATACATGTATTCGACCCCGATCGAGCCGCAGTACGTTTCGCGCAGCGCGTTGATCAGCTCGCGCAGCGGCATGGCTTCCTTGCCGAAGAAGGTGTTGCTCGTGTTGAACACCGTTTCCTGATCGGCATCGCTGAAGCCGTAGAAGGAGGCTTCGAGTTCAGGAATCTCAGGGCGCTCGGTGCGCTTCAGGGGGTCCAGATCGGCCCAGCGCTGGCCGACATTGCGGTAGGCCGAGATCAGTTGCTGGACAGCGGTGCGCTTGCGGCCCATTTCGGAGTCGGCGCCGGTGGCACCGACGACCTTCGTGCCGCCTTGCTTGGCGCGCTCGGCGAAGGCATTGACCACGGGCAGGTGGGGCACGTCCTTGGCGTTCGAGCCATCGACGGCAGGCACGTGCTGCAGGGCATCGAAGTATTCGCGCCACGTGTCGGGCACGCTGCCGGGGTTGACGAGATAGTTCTCGTACATCTCTTCGACATAGGGCGCATTGCCGCCGAAAAGATAGGTGTTGCCTTGGTAGGCTTGGTATACGGATGTCGTATCGCTCATATTCCGCTGACCTCCGCTTCCCTGAGGGAAGCATTAGCTGGTGGGTGAAACCTTCCGCGACACGGCTGAACCGATTGGCGGATGCGACTGTGGCTGGGGAAGGGCCGGGGGTGCGGGCGCCATTGTGCCACCGAACGCCCAGGAGCGAGCCCTACACGGCGTAAGCGCGTGTTCCTTCGCCGCCGTGTCATGGCGGTCGCTTACATTTCGTCATTATCCGTACCCCGCCTCTATGAATTCACCCACCCTTCAGAGCCGCACGCTGTTGCTTCTTCTCATCGCGGTCACTGTCGCGTTCTTCGCCATCCTGTGGCCGTTCCACGGGGCGGTTTTCTGGGGCGTCATCCTGGCGATCCTGTTCACGCCGCTGCACCGGCGGCTGCTGCGGCGCATGCGGGGGCGGCGCAACCTGGCCGCCCTGTGCACCCTCGGACTGTGCCTGGTGATCGTGATCCTGCCCATGACCTTCATCAGCATTTCGCTGGTCCAGGAGGCAGGGCTCATCTACGAACGCATGAAGTCGGGGCAGCTCAACTTCGGCGCCTACGTGCAGCAGGTGCTGAGCGCCCTGCCCTCCTGGCTGCTGGGCCTGCTGGACCGCTTCAACCTGACCTCGGCCGCCGAGGTGGAGGCCAAGCTTTCGTCCGTGTCGGTGCAGGCCGGCCAGTTCCTGGCCACCAAGGCGCTGGACGTGGGCCAGAACACGCTGCAGTTCATCGTGAGCTTCGGCATCATGCTGTACCTGCTGTTCTTCCTGGTGCGTGACGGCAGTTCGCTGGTCAACCGCATCCGACAGGCGGTGCCCCTCGACGAGGAACACAAGCGGCAACTGGCCAGCAAGTTCACCACGGTGATCCGCGCCACCGTCAAGGGCAACATCGTGGTGGCCGCCGTGCAGGGTGCGCTGGGCGGGGTGATCTTCTGGATCCTCGGTATCCAGGGCCCCATCCTCTGGGGCGTGCTGATGGCCTTCCTGTCGCTGCTGCCAGCCATCGGCGCGGGCCTGATCTGGGGCCCGGTGGCCATTTATTTCTTCGCAACCGGCGCCATCTGGCAGGGTTCGGTGCTGGTGGCCTTCTGCGTCTGCGTGATCGGGCTGGTGGACAACGCCCTGCGCCCGGTGCTGGTGGGCAAGGACACGAAGATGCCGGACTACATCGTCCTCATCTCCACCCTGGGCGGCATGGCGCTGTTCGGGCTGACCGGTTTCGTCATCGGCCCGGTGATCGCAGCACTCTTCATCGCCACCTGGGATTTGTTCTCCCAACCCACCGATTCCCCGATAAAGTAATCGCGCAGCATCCGCCGGCCTGCGTGCCGGCCGCCTTGCGCCATGCCCCAGATTTCGCCCCGTCGCATCGTCCTGCTGGCCCTCGTGCTGTCGGCAGGCATTGGTGCGCTCTTCGTGCGGGCGATCCTCACGATCCGCGACGACGCCTGGTCGTACGCGCTGCACACCAACAGCAGCCTGGCACGCACCATCGAGCAGAACATCCAGCGCACCCTGAACGGCTTCGACTACTCGCTGGTCGGGGTGGCCAAGAGCCTGTCGGACCCCGGCCTTCCGAGCCTGACCCCGCAGATGCGCAACACCTTCCTGTTCGACCACTCCCTGCACACGCCCGGCCTGGGCGCGGTCGCGGTGCTGGATGACAAGGGCAACTTGATAACGCGCTCCACCAGCCTGGAGCCCCTGAACCTCAACCTGGCCGACCGCGATTACTTCCAGGTGCACCAGACCAGCCAACGCGAGGGGCTCTACATCGGGCATCCCATCCGCGGCCGGGTCTCGGGCTCGTACAGCCTGCCCATCAGCCGCGCGTATTTCCGCAGCGACGGCAGCTTCGGCGGCGTCGTGGTGGGCACCGTGAGAATCAACTATTTCAAGGAGCTGTTCGCCTCCATCGACGTCGGGCCGATGAGCCGCGTGGAGCTGTGGAGCACCCGCGACGGCACCACCGTCGCGCGCTTTCCCTACGCCGAAGGGGATGTCGGCCAGCCGATGGACGACGCCAGCCTGCTGGCCCGGCTGCAGACGGTCGACAGCGGCAGCTACACGGCGCAGGACCCGCAGGACCGCACCGAGCGGCTGCACACCTTCCGCCGCATCGGCAACTACCCGCTGGCGGTGAGCGTCGGGCAGTCGGCGGACACCATCCTGGCCAAGTGGCGCGCCAGCGCCAAGGTGCTGGGCGCGTTCGCGGTGCTGTTGATGGCGGCCTGCCTGGGCCTGTCCGCCCTCTTCGCGCGGGAGTTGCAGCGCCGCCAGGCCATCGCGGCCCAGCTCAAGCAGGCCGAGCACGACACGCGCACCATCCTGGACAACCTGCCTTCCATGGTGAGCTACTGGGACAAGGACCAGCACAACCGCTTCGCCAACCAGGCGTACATGGACTGGCTGGGCGTCTCGCGCGAGCGCATGCCCAACGTGAAACTGCTGGACGTGCTCGACCGGGGAACCTACGAACACGCGTTGACGCACATCCGGCAGGCGCTCAAGGGCCACAAGCAGGTCTTCGAGCGGACCATGCCCCTGCCCTCCGGCGAGGTGCGCCACACGCTGGTGTCGTACATCCCGGACAAGGAAGGCGACGAGGTGCAGGGCATCTTCGTGCAGATCGACGACCTCACCGACCGAAAGCGCATGGAAGACCTGCTGTTCGAGGAAAAGGAGCTGATCCGCCTGACGCTGCAGTCCATTGGCGATGCGGTCATCTGCACCGATGCCGAGGGCTGCGTCACCTACATCAACCCGGTGGCCGAAAAGATGACCGGCTGGCAGGCCTTTCATGCCGCGGGATCGGACATCGACGACGTCGTGCCGCTGCACGAGGCCGGCAGCGACAGCGGCTTGAGCCCCACCCGCAAGGCGCTGGCCGAAGGCCGGGCCCAGCCCTCGAAACGCGGCGTGGTGCTCCAGTGCCGCGACGGACGGCGCATCGACATCGAGAAATCGGTCAGCCCCATCACCGACCGGCACGGGCACGTCACCGGTACGGTGATGGTGCTGCGCGACGTGACCGAGGCCATGGAGATGTCGCGCCGTATGGCCCACCTCGCGCAGTACGACGTGCTGACCGACCTGCCCAACCGCGTGCTGCTGCAGGACCGCGCCCAGCAGGCCATCGCGCACGCCCTGCGGGATGACCGCAGCCTCGCGCTGATGTACATCGACCTGGACGGGTTCAAGCAGGTGAACGACACCCTCGGCCACGATGCCGGCGACCTGCTGCTGGTGCAGGTCGCCCGCCGCTTCAAGGGCGCCGTGCGGCATTCCGACACGGTGTGCCGCCAGGGGGGCGACGAGTTCGTCGTGCTGCTGCCCAAGCTGGACAACGCCGACCAGGCCTGCCTGGTGTCGCAAAAGATCATGGCCGCGTGCGAACCGCCGTTCGATCTGCAGGGCGAGGTCCGGCAGATCGGCCTGAGCGGCGGCATCGCGCTGTTTCCGCAGCATGGCCGCAATTTCGAGGAGCTGTCGCGCAGCGCCGACATGGCGATGTACGCGGCCAAGCGCGCGGGGCGGGGGCATTTCCGGCTGTATGCCGGGCCCGACCAGGAGCCCACCATCGTGCCGGCGGACAAGAAATGACGGAATAAACGCCGGCAAGGCCTACAGTTCCGTCCCCAATCAGCCGATACCTCCTTCATGTCCCTGTCCATCTCCTCCGCCTCCAGCACCTCCTCCACCAGCGTTTCGGGGAGCCGCTCTTCGGGCCAATCGAGCGGTGACATCGCGGCGCTTCAAAAGCAGCTCAAGGACCTCACGGCCGACCTCAAGCAGGCGTCGGCAGAAGCCAGCCAGGCGTCCGACCCCAACGACGCCAAAGCCAAGCAGCAGAGGCTGCAGGCGCTGCAGAACCAGATCCAGCTCGTGCAGCAGCAGATCGCAGCCATCCAGCAGGCCCAGCAACAGGAGCAGCAGCAAAAGGCCATGGAGAAGGCCATGGAGCAGCAGCAGTCGGCCGACCAGAAGAAGACGCCGCCCGCCGCCTCCACCACGCTGGGCACGCAGGTCGATACCTTCGCCTGATCGCCACACACGGCGCCCAGACAGACCGCACGAACGCGCGGCGCGCCCCAATGCCTCAAGCCTGCGATTTGCTATTTAATTGATAGCAAACAGGACAATCAATACGCCGGCATGGGGCCGAAAACACCCAAAATCGGCTCAACCCTCCCCATCCAGCCCGGCCGCGGACACCAGCCTCTGGGTGTAGGGGTGCCGGGGCGCATCCAGCACCGCCTGCACCGGGCCCGACTCCAGCACCTCGCCGTCCTTCATCACGATCACGTCGTGCGCCATCGCGCGAATGACGGCCACGTCGTGCGTGATGAGCAGGTAGCTGAGCGAGCGCTCCTTCTGCAGGCGCTGCAGCAGTGCCAGCACCTGCTGCTGGATGGTGACGTCGAGCGCGCTGGTGGGCTCGTCCAGCACCAGCAACCGGGGGCTCAGGATGAGCGCACGGGCAATTGCCAGCCGTTGGCGCTGCCCTCCGGAAAACTCGTGCGGATAGCGCGCCAGCAGACCCGGGAACTGCGCGTCGGTCAGTCCCACGTCCTCCAGCGCCGACTCCACGCGCGCGCGGCGGTCGGCGGGCGGCAGTCCGGGCTCGTGCACCCGCAGGCCCTCGCCCACGATCTCCTCGACCGTCAGGCGCGGCGACAGCGACGAAAACGGGTCCTGGAACACCACCTGCACCTGCCGGCGCAAGGCCTGATTGGCCGGGGTATTGCGCTGGGCCGGCAGCTGCCAGCCCTGCCCTGCGATCCGCAGGTCGCCCTGGTACGGCAGCAGCCCCAGCAGCGCCTGCGCCAGCGTGGACTTGCCCGAACCCGATTCGCCCACCACGCCGAGCGTGCGGGCTGGCGCGATGGAAAAGTCGGCCCCCTTCACCGCCACGAACTCCCCGCGGCGGAACCAGCCGCGGATGCCGGGCAGCGGCGTGGCATAGGCCACGCGCAGCGCGTGCGCCTGCGCGGCGGGTACCGCCGTGGCCGAGGCCTCCGGCTCCAGCACGTCGCGGCGCGGCACGCTGCCGATGAGCCGCTGCGTGTACGCGTGCTGCGGCGCGCGGAACACGTCCGACACGGCGCCGGACTCCACCAGCACCCCGTGTTCCATGACCGCCACGCGGTCCGCGAACTTGCGCACCAGGTGCAGGTCGTGGGTGATGAGCAGCACGGCCATGCCGGTCTGGCGCTGCAGGTCGGACAGCAGATCGAGGATCTGGCCGCGCAGCGTCACGTCCAGCGCGGTGGTGGGCTCGTCGGCCAGCAGCAGGCGCGGGCGGCTGGCCAGGGCCATGGCGATCATCGCGCGCTGGCGCTGCCCGCCCGACAGCTGGTGCGGGAACGCGTCCGCACGCCGGGCCGGCTCGGGAATGCCGGTGCTGGCCAGCAGTTCGACGGCCGCCTGGCGGGCCTGGGCGCGCGAGAGCGCCTGCTTGAGCTGCAGCACCTCGGCCACCTGGTCCCCCACCGCCATGAGCGGGTTGAGCGCCGTCATGGGCTCCTGGAACACCATGGCGATGTCGCCGCCGCGCACACCGCGCATCTCGCGCTCGGACAGGGCCAGCAGGTCCTGCCCGTCCATCAGCGCCCGGCCGGTGATGTGCGCATCGCCCGCCAGCCGCAGGATCGACAGCGCGGTGATGGTTTTGCCCGAGCCCGATTCACCCACCAGCGCGAGCTTCTCGCCCGCCGCGATGTCGAAGCCGACCCCGCGCACCACCTCTTTGTCGCCGAAGCGCACGTGCAGGTCCTGCACCTGCAGCAGCGGCGCCGACGAGGCGGCAGGCGAAGTGCCGGCCGAAGACGATGAAGCAGCAGAGTGTGGAATCGGCGCGGTGCCGCGCATGCGTGCGTCGCTCATGAATGGTCTGCCTTGCGGGGGTCGAGCGCATCGCGCAGCGCGTCGCCCATGAAGGTGAGCAGCAGCAGCGTGACCACCAGCGCCGCGAACGTGAACAGCGAAATCCACCAGGCGTCGATGTTGTTCTTGCCCTGGTTGAGCAACTCGCCCAGCGACGGCGTGCCAGGCGGCACGCCCAGGCCCAGGAAGTCGAGCGAGGCGAGCGCCAGGATGGCCGCGCTCATGCGAAACGGCAGAAAGGTCACCACCGGCGTCATGCTGTTGGGCAGGATGTGGCGCCAGATGATCTGCCCGTTGGGCACGCCCAGCGCGCGGGCGGCCTTCACGTAGTCGAGCTGCCGGTTGCGCAGGAACTCCGCGCGCACATAGTCCGACAGGCCCATCCAGCCGAACAGCGACAGCAGCACCAGCAGCAGCCCGACGCTGGGCGCGAACACGGCGCTGAAGATGATGAGCAGGTACAGCTCGGGCATCGAACCCCAGATCTCGATAAAGCGCTGGAACGCCAGGTCGGTCTTGCCGCCGAAAAACCCCTGGATCGCACCGGTGATGACGCCCAGCAGCACGCCCACCACCGTGAGCGCGATGCCGAACAGCACGCTCACGCGAAAGCCGTAGATCAGCTGCGCGAGCAGGTCGCGGCCCCGGTCGTCCGTGCCCAGCCAGTTCTGCGATGTGGGGCCGGACGGGTTGGGCGACTTCGCGAAATAGTTCAGCGTGTCCGGGCCGTAGGGGTTCAGCGTGTATAGCGCCCAGTTGCTGCCCTGCTGCAGGCGCTCCCGGATGAACGGGTCCAGGTAATCGGTGGGGGTGTCGAAATCGCCGCCGAAGGTCTTTTCGGAATAGTCGTGCAGCATGGGCAGGTAGGTCTGCCCTTCGTAGCGCACGATCAGGGGACGGTCGTTGCTGATCAGCTCGGCCACCAAGCTCAGGGCCACCAGCGCGCTGAACAGGATCAGGCTCCAGTAGCCCAGCCGATTGCGCTTGAAGCGCCTCCACGCACGGCGGCCGGGCGAGAGCGACGGAGCCACGGGCACCGCGCCGCGCGGGGGGCGGCCATCGGCCGGCTCGGGGGGGTTAGTCAAACTTGACACGCGGGTCCACCCATACGTAGCAAAGATCGCTCACCAGCTTGGTCACCAGCCCGATGAGGGTGAAGAGATAGAGCGTGCCCAGCACCACGGGGTAGTCGCGCCGGATCACGCTTTCGTAGCTCAGCAAGCCCAGGCCGTCGAGCGAGAACAGCGTCTCGATCAGCAGCGAGCCGGCGAAGAACGCCCCGATGAACGCTGCAGGAAAGCCCGTGATGATGGGAATGAGGGCATTGCGGAACACGTGCTTCCACAGCACCTGCCGCTCCGACAGCCCCTTGGCGCGGGCCGTGAGCACGTATTGCTTGCGGATCTCTTCGAGAAAGGCGTTCTTGGTCAGCATGGCCGTCACCGCGAAGCTGCCCAGCACCATGGCCGTGACCGGCAGCGTGATGTGCCAAAGGTAGTCCACGATGCGCGCGCCCCAGGTCATCTCGTCCCAGTTCGCCGAGGTGAGCCCCCGCAGCGGAAACCACTGCAGCTGCCCGCCGAAGATCACCAGCAGCGCCACGCCCAGCACGAAGCCCGGGATGGCATAGCCCACCAGCACGATGAGCGTGGTGACGAAGTCGAAGCGCGAGCCCGCCCGCACCGCCTTGGCCACGCCGAGCGGCACGGCCACGAGGTAGCTGATGAAGAAGGTCCACAAGCCCAGGCTGATCGACACGGGCAGCTTTTCCTTCACGAGTTGCCACACGTCCTTGTTCTGAAAGAAGCTGCGGCCCAGGTCGAACCGCGCGAACTGTCCGAGCATCTGGAAAAAGCGCTCGTGCGCCGGCTTGTCGAAGCCGTAAAGCGCCTTGATCTGCTCCAGCCGCTTCGGGTCCACGCCCTGCGCGCCCCGGTAGGCCAGGCCGCCGCCTTCGGCCCCGCCGCCGCGTCCCATCCCGGCCTTGGACTCGGCCAGGTACTGCTCGACGGGGCCGCCCGGTACGAACTGGATCACCACGAAGGTCAGCAGCAGCACGCCCAGCAGGGTGGGCAGCATGAGCAGCACGCGCTTGAGGATGTAGGCGAACATGGCGGCGGTGGGGTTCGGAAAGTGAGCGGGGTCTGGACGGTGGGCCGGGGGTGCGTGCGGATCAGCGCCGTGCGGGGTCCGGCGCCGTCTGGGGCGGCATGCGCGCCCACCACGTGTCGATGGCCCAGGCCTCGCCCGTGGAATACGGCGGCAGCGTGGCCGGCCGCTCCAGGCGCCAGGCGTTGTAGACCATGCGGTGCGAAGGCGCGGTGTACTGGGGAATCAGGTAGTGCCCGTGCGCGATGACGCGCTCCAGGGCATGGCAGGCGGGCAGCAGTTCGTCCAGCGTCTTGGCCGACACGATGCTGCGGATCATCGCGTCCACGGCCTTGCTCTTCACGCCGGGGAAGTTGCCCGAGTCTTCCGTGTCCGCCGCCTGCGAGCCGAACATGTCGGCCAGCTCCTGGCCCGGATTGTTGGTGCCCTGGTACGCGATGGTGGTGATGTCGAAGTCGAACTTGCTCAGGCGCTGCTGGTACAGAGCGAAATCCACCGCCCGGAAGTTCAGCGTGATGCCGAGCTTTTGCAGGTTGCGGATCCACGACGACAGCGACCGCA
Organism: Acidovorax sp. KNOB132; assembly: GCF_057541515.1. Taxonomy (NCBI): domain Bacteria; kingdom Pseudomonadati; phylum Pseudomonadota; class Betaproteobacteria; order Burkholderiales; family Comamonadaceae; genus Acidovorax; species Acidovorax sp. KNOB132. Next base: position 38,503 of record NZ_BAAJYT010000015.1, on the reverse strand, counting down.
CGCCGACTTCGCTGCTGTCCAAATACTCCAGCACCATGGCCTGGCCCTGCGCGTTGCGCAGCGCGCCGTCCCGGACCTCCCAGCCCGCCTCTTTCAAAAGGGCCTGGGCACGGCGCAGGTTATCGCGCAGCGTGGTGCCGCCCTCGGTGCGCGGCGGCGTGGTCATGGGGCCGAAGGCGCTGGCGGGAAGGCTCTGGCGCCAGGGCTCCATCAGCGCCAGCTCCTCGGGCGTGGGTGTGCCGCGGGTCTCGCACAGGGTGTTGCCGAACAGGCCGTTGATGCGCTGGTAGGCGCCGTAGAACAGCTGGCGGCTCATCCACTCGAAGTCGTAGGCCAGTCCCAGCGCTTCGCGCACGCGGGCATCCTGCAGCAGCGGCCGGCGCGTGTTGAGCACGTAGCTCTGGAAACCCGAAGGCAGCTTGTGCTCGAAGTTGCCCTTGACCAGCTCGCCGGTATCGAACTTGCGCCCCGTGACGCGGCGCGCCCAGTCGCCCGCGCTGAAAAAGCGCATGAGGTCGAACTCGCCCGCCTTGAGCGCCTCCAGCCGCGCGGTGTTGTCGCGGTAGATCTTCACCAGGATGCGGTCGAAATTGGCGGTGCCCTTGCGCACGTTGAGATCGCGCGCCCAGTAGCCGGGATCGCGCACGTAGGTGATGTCCTTGCCGAAGCGCACCGGCCCAATCTTGTAGGGGCCGCTGCCGATCGGGATGTCCATCACCACCTGATCGAAGCGCTTGGCCTTGCCGTTCTCCACGCCCCAGTCGCGGCTGAAGACCGGCAGCCCGCCCACCGTGAGCGGCAGCTCGCGGTTGGGGTGCTTGAAGCGGTAGCGCACCGTGCGGTCGTCGATCACGTCGATGCCCGCCACGTCGAACAGCGCCGTCTTGTAGGCCGGCGAGGTGTAGGGGCCCATCAGCGTGTCGTAGCTGAACTTCACATCCTGCGCCAGCACCGGTTTGCCGTTGTGAAAGCGCGCTTCGGGCCGCAGGCGGAACACCACCGAGAGGCCATCGGCGGCCACCTCCACGTCCTGCGCCAGCAGGCCGTAGCCCGTGGCGGTCTCGTCCAGCGAGCCGGTGAGCAACGTATCGAACATCAGGTCCGACAGGTAGGCCGGGGAATTGCCCTTGATGGTGAACGGGTTGTATTTGTCGAAGGTGGAAACGCGCAGGTTGCTCACCAGCCGCAGCTCGCCGCCCTTGGGCGCGTCGGGGTTGACGTACCCGAAGTGGTCGAAGCCCGCAGGCATCCGGGGCTCGCCCCACAGCGCATAGGCGTGTCCCGCCCACACGGGCATCGCACTACCCCACAGCAACAAGATCGGCCAAAGACGCATGCGACAATTCTGCACTACGCTGGCGGCGCCCCGACGGGTCGCATGTCACATGCCCCGGTGGGCCATCAGCGGCGCACGCGCCGCCGCCACGCCCCCAATCCCCCGCATTCCACAGGAGAAGAAACATGGGTTTTCTGACCGGCAAGAAGCTGCTTATCACCGGCGTGTTGTCCAACCGCTCGATCGCCTACGGCATCGCCCGCGCCTGCCACGCGCAAGGCGCAGAACTTGCCTTCAGTTACGTCGGCGAGCGCTTCAAGGACCGCATCACCGACTTCGCCGCCGAGTTCGACTCCAAGCTCATCTTCGATTGCGACGTGGGCAGCGACGAGCAGATCGACCGCATGTTCGCCGACCTGTCACAGGCCTGGCCGAAGTTCGACGGCTTCGTGCACAGCATCGGCTTCGCCCCGCGCGAGGCGATCGCCGGCGACTTCCTCGAAGGGCTGTCGCGCGAATCGTTCCGCATCGCGCACGACATCAGCGCCTACAGCTTTCCCGCCATGGCCAAGGCCGCCCTGCCCTACCTCAACGAAAAATCGTCCGTGGTCACCCTGAGCTACCTGGGCGCGTTGCGCACGGTGCCCAACTACAACACCATGGGCCTGGCCAAGGCCAGCCTGGAGGCCAGCGTGCGCTACCTGGCCGACTCGCTGGGCCCGCGCGGCATGCGCGCCAACGGCATCAGCGCCGGTCCCATCAAGACCCTGGCGGCCAGCGGCATCAAGGACTTCGGCAAGCTGCTGGGCGTGGTCGCCGGCGCCTCGCCCCTGCGCCGCAACGTGACCATCGAAGACGTGGGCAATGCCGCCGCCTTCCTGCTGTCGGACCTGGCCAGCGGCGTGACGGCCGAGATCATGTACGTGGACGGCGGCTTCAGCCAGACGGGTGGCATCAGCCGGGAAAGTGCCGAGCTGTCCTGAGATTCAAGCCGAATCGGCCGCCAGCGCATATTCCCCTAGGGCATTCCGCTATTAAAGTAATAGCAAAATAGTTCCATGCTTCGCCGCATCGCCATCACCGTCCTGCTGGTCTGCGGCGCGCTGCCGGCCTGGGCGCAACCCCCAGCAACGGTATCGACCGCCTCGCCGCCGCCCCTGCTGCTGGCCAACGTCTACCGCACCGGACTGCCGCTGGCGGACTACTGGGTGAGCGAAAAGTACGACGGGGTGCGCGGCTACTGGGACGGCCACCAGTTGCGCATGCGCGGTGGCGAGCGGGTGAATGCGCCCGCCTGGTTCACCCAGGGCTGGCCCGCGATGCCGATGGATGGCGAGCTGTGGGCCGGCCGGGGCCGCTTCGCCCAGGCACAGTCCACCGTGCGGCAGCAGCGGCCTGACGATGCGGCCTGGCGCCACCTGCAGTTCATGGTGTTCGACCTGCCCGCGCAGGGCGGCCCGTTCGACAAGCGCCTGCCGGCATTGCAGGCCGCCGTGGCCGGCATCGGCCAGCCCTGGGTGCAGGCCGTGCCCCAGCAGCGCATCGCCACCGACGCCCGGTTGCAGGCCCTGCTGCACCGCACGGTGCGCGACGGGGGCGAAGGGCTGATGCTGCACCGTGGGGCGTCGCTCTACCAGGCCGGCCGCAGCGACGATCTCATCAAACTCAAGACCCATGAAGACACCGAGGCGCGGGTCGTGGGCTATGTGCCCGGCAAAGGCCGGCACCGGGGTCGCATGGGCGCCTTGCTGGTGGAGATGCCCGGCGGCCAGCGCTTTCGGCTCGGCGCCGGCTTCACCGATGCGGACCGGGCGCATCCACCGCCCCTGGGCAGTTGGGTGACCTACCGCTTTCGCGGCACGCACGAGGGCGGCCTGCCGCGCTTCGCCAGCTTCCTGCGCGTGCGCGAGGACATGCACGCCGCCGCACCCTAGCAGGCCTGGGGCCGGGCTCCCACGAAAAAAGCCGCAAGGCCCCTCCGGGGTGCCCTTGCGGCTTTCCTGGATGCATTGGGGCAAGGCCCGCATCGGCTGGCGCCATCGGGTGCCAGCGATGCGGACCGCCCGGCGCGGCTTACTTGGGCAGCAGCACCTTGTCCACGACGTGGATCACGCCGTTGGACTGGTACACGTCGGCGATGGTCACGTTGGACATGCCGCCCTTTTCATCCGTCAGCGCAATCGAGGAGCCGCTGGCCTTGGCCGTCAGCGTGCCACCGGCGACGGTCTTCAGGCTGGCCGAGCCCTTGCCGTCGGCAATCATCTTGGACAGCGCGGCCGCATCGACCTTGCCCGCCACCACGTGGTAAGTCAGCACCTTGGTCAGCGTGGCCTTGTTCTCGGGTTTCAACAGCGTGTCCACCGTGCCGGCAGGCAGTGCGGCGAAGGCGGCGTTGGTGGGCGCGAACACCGTGAACGGACCGGGGCCCTTCAGCGTATCCACCAGGCCGGCGGCCTTCACGGCGGCGACCAGCGTGGTGTGGTCCTTGGAGTTCACCGCGTTGTCGATGATGTCCTTGGTCGGATACATCGGCGCGCCACCGACGGTCACCTGCGCGAAAGCGGGCATCGCAGCGGCAGACAGGGCGAGCGTGAGGCTGGCGGCGGCCAGGCGGGCATTCATGCGAAAGGTCATGGAAATCTCCGTTGTGTCAGTGGGTGGATGCCGCCCGAAAATTCGCGCGGCTGAACACTGATACGGTGCAGGAAGCCGCCTGGATTCAATCCCGTGACATTCCCATACAAAAAGCCCGGAGGCGCTGTCGCGCAGCCGGGCTTTCGGAGCCAAGGCCCACGGCCTTGCGCGGCGATCAGACCTTGCGGCCGAACGGTCCGTCGCTGCCCACCTGCACGATGTCCTCGGCGGCAGGCGCGTTCTTGCGGCTCTTGCGAGCGGACGGCGGCTGCGGTGCGGCGGCTACGCAGTCGGCGTAGTAGCGCACGTTGCCGTTGTCGTCCTCGATCTCCACCAGGCCGTGGATGTCGGTCTCGAAGCCCGGGCACAGCTTGGAGAATTCGCGCGAGAACTTGAGGTAGTCCACGATCTTCTTGTTGAAGACCTCGCCCGGAATGAGCAGCGGAATGCCGGGTGGGTACGGCGTGATCAGGCTGGTCGTGATGCGGCCTTCCAGCGCATCGATCTCCACGCGCTCGGTCTTGCGGTGCGCGATGTGCGCATAGGCGTCGCTGGGCTTCATCGACGGCGTCAGGTCCGACAGGTACATCTCGGTGGTCAGGCGCGCGATGTCGTACTTGGCATAGAGCTGGTGCACGTGCTGGCACAGGTCCCGCAGGCCCATGCGCTCGTAGCGCTTGTGCTGCTGGCAGAACTCCGGAAGGATGCGCCACATCGGCTGGTTCTTCTCGTAGTCGTCCTTGAACTGCTGCAGCGCCGTCAGCAGCGTGTTCCAGCGGCCCTTGGTGATGCCGATGGTGAACATGATGAAGAAGCTGTAGAGCCCCGTCTTCTCCACCACCACGCCGTGCTCGGCCAGGTACTTGGTCACGATGGAGGCGGGAATGCCGTTCTCGTCGAACTTGCCGTCCAGGTTCAGGCCGGGCGTGACGATGGTGGACTTGATCGGGTCCAGCATGTTGAAGCCGTCGGCCAGCTGGCCGAAGCCGTGCCACTTGCTGGCGTGGTTCTTCTTGCCCTTGCCGTCGCTGCGGATGACCCAGTCCTCGGCGCGGCCCAGGCCCTCGTCCACGAGCTTGTCCGGGCCCCACACCTTGAACCACCAGTCGTCCTTGCCGAACTCCTCTTCCACCTTGCGCATCGCGCGGCGGAAGTCCAGGGCTTCAAGCAGGCTTTCCTCCACCAGCGCCGTGCCGCCGGGCGGCTCCATCATCGCGGCGGCCACGTCGCAGCTGGCGATGATGCTGTACTGCGGCGAGGTCGAGGTGTGCATCAGGTACGCCTCGTTGAACAGCGGCCGGTCGAGCTTGACCGTCTGCGAGTCCTGCACCAGCACATGGCTGGCCTGGCTGATGCCGGCCAGCAGCTTGTGGATGGACTGCGTGGCATACACCACCGAGTGCTTGGGCCGCGCGCGCTTCTTGCCCATCGCGTGGTAGCTGCCGTAGAACGGGTGGAACGCCGCGTGCGGCAACCAGGCCTCGTCGAAATGCAGGTTGTCCACGTAGCCGTCGAGCATGCCCTTGATGGTTTCGGTGTTGTAGAGCACGCCGTCGTAGGTGGATTGCGTGAGGGTGAGAACGCGCGGCTTGACGGCCTTGGCATCCACACCCTTGAGCAGCGGATTGGCGCGGATCTTGGCCTGGATCGCCTCGGGCTCGAACTCCGACTGGGGGATCGGGCCGATGATGCCGAAGTGGTTGCGCGTGGGCTTCATGAACACCGGAATGGCGCCCGTCATGATGATGCTGTGCAGGATGGACTTGTGGCAGTTGCGGTCCACCACCACCACATCGCCGGGCGCCACCGTGTGGTGCCACACCATCTTGTTGGACGTGCTGGTGCCATTGGTCACGAAGAAGCAGTGGTCCGCATTGAAGATGCGCGCGGCATTGCGCTCGCTCTCGCCGATGGCGCCGTTGTGGTCCAGCAGCTGGCCCAGTTCCTCGACCGCATTGCACACGTCGGCGCGCAGCATGTTCTCGCCGAAGAACTGGTGGAACATCTGTCCCACGGGGCTCTTGAGGAACGCCACGCCGCCGGAGTGGCCGGGGCAGTGCCAGCTGTACGAGCCGTCTTCGGCATAGTCCAGCAGCGCCTTGAAGAACGGCGGCTGCACGCTCTCCAGGTAGCTCTTGGCTTCGCGGATGATGTGGCGGGCCACGAACTCCGGCGTGTCCTCGAACATGTGGATGAAGCCGTGCAGTTCCCGCAGGATGTCGTTGGGCAGGTGGCGGCTGGTCTTGGTCTCGCCGTGCACGTAGATCGGCACGTCGGAGTTCTTGCGGCGCACCTCGGCGATGAAGGTGCGCAGGCTCAGCACGATGGGGTCCAGGCCCGAGCCGAGGGTGAACTCCTCGTCGTCGATCGACAGGATGAACGCGCTCGCGCGGCTTTGCTGCTGCGCGAACTGCGACAGGTCGCCGTAGCTCGTGACACCCAGCACCTCGAAGCCCTCCGACTCGATGGCCTGCGCCAGCGCGCGGATGCCCAGGCCCGACGTGTTCTCGGAACGATAGTCCTCGTCGATGATGACGATGGGAAAGCGGAATTTCATGCGCAGCCTCCGAGCGAGCGGGCCCAAAAAACGAAACAGGCGCGAAGTGTAAGGAATAACGTTGTCACGCCTTTGACGGTCCGCTCTTTTGACCCAGAATGTGGTGCACTAAACACAACGAGGAGCGCGCAGTGATAGAGCAATCCACCCTCTGGTGGCTGATGGCGGGAGGGGCCGTCGCCGTGGAGCTGTTCACGGGCACGTTCTACCTGCTCATGCTGGCCATCGGCCTGGCCGCCGGCGCCCTTGCGCCCATGCGGGCGGCTCGGTCGCGGCGCAGCTGCTGGCCGCAGCCGCGGTCGGGTCCGCGGGCGTGGTGGGCTGCTATGTGTTCCGTAAAAAAGAACCCGGGCGCCCAGCCCGCATCGAGCAACCGCGACGTGAACATGGATGTGGGCGAGTCCGTGAACGTGGAGATCTGGAACGCCGACGGCACCGCGCAGGTGCGCTACCGAGGCGCCCAATGGACGGTGGTCCTGCGCCCCGGCAATGCCCCCTCCTCCGGCATGCACCGCGTGGCGGAAGTCATCGGCAACCGGCTGCTGGTCGACAAGCTCTGAGGCCGGACCCCTCACGCACCGCCACAACGCAACGCCAAGCACCCACCCCAATCTTCACCATCGCAAAGGACCCCATGGAAATCATTGCCCTCGTCATCGTCGTCATCGCCGGCATCTTCATCGCTCGCTCGGTGAAGGTGGTTCCCCAACAGAACGCCTGGGTCAAGGAGCGGCTGGGCAAATATGCCGGCACCCTCACGCCGGGGCTGAACTTCCTCGTGCCATTCGTCGACCGCGTGGCCTACAAGCACAGCCTCAAGGAAATTCCGCTCGACGTGCCCAGCCAGGTCTGCATCACGCGCGACAACACCCAGCTGCAGGTGGACGGCATCCTCTACTTCCAGGTGACCGACCCCATGCGCGCCAGCTACGGCTCCAGCAACTACATCATGGCCGTCACCCAACTGGCCCAAACGTCGCTGCGCAGCGTGATCGGCAAGCTCGAACTCGACAAGACCTTCGAAGAGCGCGACATCATCAACGCCCAGGTGGTCCAGGCGATCGACGAGGCCGCGTTGAACTGGGGCGTGAAGGTGCTGCGCTACGAAATCAAGGACCTCACGCCGCCGGCCGAAATCCTGCGCTCCATGCAGGCGCAGATCACGGCCGAGCGCGAAAAGCGCGCCCTGATCGCCGCTTCGGAAGGCCGCCGCCAGGAGCAGATCAACATCGCCACCGGCGAGCGCGAAGCGTTCATCGCACGGTCGGAGGGCGAAAAGCAGGCGCAGATCAACAACGCCCAGGGCGAGGCCGCCTCCATCACAGCCGTGGCCGAAGCCACTGCCCAGGCCATCGAACGAGTCGCCGCGGCCATCCGGCAGCCGGGCGGCGAACAGGCCGTGCAGCTGAAGGTGGCCGAGCGCGCCGTGGACGCGTACGGCAAGGTGGCCGCCGATGCGACCACCACGCTGATCGTGCCCAGCAACATGAGCGAAGTGTCCGCCCTGATCGGCTCCGCCATGAAGATGGTTCAAACGACCCAACGCGCGCCTTGAACGGCGCTTCAACGGTTTTTCCTAAAACGGGCCAAAACCACTGCTACAATCGCGGGCTTCGGAGAGGTGGATGAGCGGTTTAAGTCGCACGCCTGGAAAGCGTGTGTGGGCTAATCCCCACCGCGGGTTCGAATCCCGCCCTCTCCGCCAAAGACAGTCCTGATTCCCAGTCGGGAATAAAAAAGCCACCCTCGGGTGGTTTTTTTATTGCATGCGGCACCGCAGTGCTGACACCCCGTTGGCCCCTACATGACCAAGGTGGCGAGATTCGCAGCCGCGACGCCAAGCACCTCCACCGCACGGCGATTGGCCGCCTCCAGCGAGGCGCGGGCCCCATTCCCCGAAAACCAGTGAAAGGCGAACGCCGACGCATAGGCGTCCCCTGCACCCAGTGTGGACACGACGGTGATGCGCTCTGCAGGGTGGTGGTGGCCGTGCAGCCCATCGAAGAACGCCGCACCGCCAGCGCCGAGGGTGACCAGCACCCCTTGTCCCTGTGGACGTGCCAGGGCCGCGGCAAGCGCCACAGCCTCGTCGGCACCCAGCTCCGGGGTGCAGGCCAGGCCTCGGTGGGCGGCCAGCCACTGCGCTTCGATCGCGTTCAGGCAGACCAGGTCTGCCGCGTTTAGCAACCGTTCCAAGGAGTCGGGCGATTGGCGCAGTGAACGTGCGCCCGGATTGACCACCAGTTGGAAAGGCCGGGACGGCAGGCCCGCCAACGCGTGGTTCAACTCGTCGGTGGCGGCATCGGACAACGCGGACACATAGACAAGCTCGGCTTGCATGAGCATGGCAGAGGCATCCGCCAACGACAGTCGGGTACTGGCACCGCGCTGCGCGAACACGGTGGCATCGCCCTGCGGGTCCAGGTGGATCACGGCCTTTCCCGTGGGGCATCCGGGGATGGTCTGCACACGTTCCACCGCGATGCCTTGCCGGTCCAACGTGTCGCGCAGCCATCGCCCTTCCACATCCGCGCCGACAGCGCAGCAGGCCGTGACCTGTGCGTGAAAGGCCGCAAATCCGAGCGCCGCGTTCACGGCACCGCCCCCGCTGGACCATCGCACGCTGGCCACGTCGTGTTTGGCTCCGGGGCCTCGCACCACGTCCACCCCTGCAACCACGATGTCGAGCGTGGCACCGCCAATCGTCAGGACACGCACGTCAGACCCCGACCATGGCAGCGCCGATCACACCCGCCGAATTGCCCAGCCTGTTGCGCAGCACGGGGGTGTGGAACTCATCGTTGAAGACCATGCGCTGCAGCCGAAGAGCGCCCTCCTCATACAGTTCATCCATGCTGGCAAGCCCCCCGCCGATGACGATCACATCCGGGTCCAGCACGGCGACCACATTGGCGACCGCGCCGGCAAATTGGCTGAGAAATCGGTCCAGCAATTCGACGGCCGCGCCATCGCCATGGCGCGCCATTTCAACGATGCGGGCCGCATCGGCAGACTTCCCGGTGGACTGCTGGTAGCGGGCCTCCAGCGCGGTTCCGCTCAGGTAGCGCTCGACACATCCCTGGCGGCCGCAGTAGCAGGCAGGCCCGTCCGGATCAATGGACATATGGCCCCATTCACCGGCGATGCCATGGCGCCCGCCCCACAAACGACCATTCACCACGATGCCTGCACCCACCCCCGTGCCGAGCACCAGCCCGAGCACGCAACCGTGCCCGCTGCCTGCGCCATGACGGGCTTCGGCCATCGCGAAGCAGTTGGCATCGTTTTCCATGTTGAAGGGGCGGCCCAGCCGCTGGCGCAGATCCGCCTGCAGAGGATGGCCGTTCAGCTCGGTTGCATTGCAATTTTTCAGCAAACCGGTGGTTTTCGAAATGGACCCAGGGGTGCAGATTCCCAATGTCGTTTCTGCCCCCAAAACCACAGTGGCCAATTGGCAGTGCATTTCAATAATGCGCTGCAGCACCTGAAGATAGCCATCGCTGGCCCGGGTCTCCATTCGGATTCGCCGACATTCTCGATATTGATGGTCGAGTACGATGCCTTCGATTTTCGTCCCGCCCAGATCGATCCCGATATGGAATCTTTCCTTCGAATTTTCCTTATCCGCGTCCATGCGAAAGATACCCCCCATCCATTTGATTCTTGCGTTCGACGCTGTGGCACGCATGCGCAGCTTCAACAAAGCGGCAGACGAGCTGAATATTTCCCACAGTTCCGTCAGCCATCGGATTCGTGAACTGGAGCGATTGCTGGGCAATAGCCTGTTCACACGAACGACCCGCTCGGTCGCAATGACCCCTGAAGGCGAGTATTTGCACCAGCAGATGAAAGACGCATTGGAGACGCTGGAGGAGGCCTTCTCCGGCTTCACACAGGAGCGCAGCGTGATCCGGATCAGCGTGTTGCCTTCTTTTGCGCGCTTTCGGCTGGTTCCAGCCCTCACCGAATTCCAGCGCCTGCACCCGGCCGTCTCCATCGAGGTGTCGCCAACGACATGCAAGGTGGACGTCGATCAGGGAGAGGCAGACATTGCCATCCGGTTCGCCAAAGCCCGCCCCCAGGCCCACCATTGCGAACCGCTGCTGGAGGACGAGTGGTTTCCAGTGGCAGCTCCCGCCTATCTGAAACGGTGCAATGCACCCGGCATCGAGGCTCTGTTCAAACGCGCGGTGTTCCTGTCCCATAGCAGGCAGCCCTGGGAACCCTGGCTGAAGAAGGCCGGCATACAGATTTCGCCGGCGCAGCGCACGCTGACCTATTCCGACACGGGCTTCATGCTGGATGCAGCCCTCAATCTGCAAGGGATCGCACTGGGTCGGCGTTCTCTGGTGAAAGGCCTTCTGCAAAACGGCAGTTTGGTGCGGGTTTCCGACATCGCCATTCCGTCGGAGCAAGCTTATTTCCTGCTCGCATCGGAGCGGGCCCTGATCTCTCGCCACGGCAGCACGGTGATCCATTGGATCCGTGCTCTGGTGCAAGACGGCTAATGAACGATGGTGAGCACGATGCCGATCAACACACCTGAAATCGCCAGCATTTTTTGGCGGATGAATCGCTCTGCAAAGAACAGCGCGCTCAAGGCGAACACCATGATGAGATTGGTGCGCCGAAGCACCGATATCACCGAGATCAGCGCACCCTCGGCCTGCACGGCCGTGAGATAAATGAACTCGGCCAATACGTATGCGGCGGCAATCGCAGGGACCGCCCAATTTCGGGACAGCAGGCTTCGGCATTCCATGGCCCCGAAAACCCAAGGCAGTAAAAGCAGCGCCATGCCGCCCCGCTGAATGGCCGAGTACGCCTGGACGGCGGCCAGATCCAAATGCAGGGTTGCCAGAATGTGCTTGTCGTAGAGGGCGTTGGCCGAAGACAGCAACGTGGCCGCGAGCATGCAAAACACCCACCCGTTGCGCTGAAACCGGATGCCCTCTTTTTGCCCGATCAGGGAGAACAGATAGTAGGAACCCATGGAGACAGCGAGCCCCATCCATTGCCACCAGTTGAGTTGCTCGGACAGGAAAACGATGGCGCCGACCGCCGTCCAAAGCGGCCCGGAAGCGCGCACTCCCGCGGAGATCGATAACGGCAAGGATTTGACCGAGTAATACGAAAGAATCCACGTGACCACCATCATTGCCGATTTGGGCAGCAACGCCAGCTGCTCGGCCCGGGTCAACGCTGCAGGGTGCAAGCCCAGGGGCTGCAGTGTGTCGGCCCAGGCAGCCGGAAGGAAAAAGAAAGGGGCCCAGATCAGCGCCCCGAGAACGGACGACCACAGCACCACCTCCAGGACCGTTTTTTCCCTGAGGGCGAGTTTGGTCAAAAAGTCGTAGGTTCCCAGCACCAACCCGGCCAGCAGGCCCAAGGCAATCCATGTCATGTTCGGGCATCAAAGTGCGAGAAAGCCGCCGTCCACGGGAACCACTGCGCCCGTCAAAAATGATGCCTGGGGACTGCTGAGCCAAAGCACGGCTTGTGCGACCTCATGCGACTCGCCGACGCGCTTCATGGGCAGGCGCTCGGCCCATCCCTCCAGCCCGCCGGAGACAGCACTGGAGCGGGCCAGCATCTCCGTGGAGATCGGCCCGGGGGACACGGCATTCACGCGCACGCCATAAGGCGCCGCCTCGACTGCGGCCGCCTTCGTCAGCGCAAGCGCTGCATGTTTGGAAGCGGTGTACGCGCCCGTGCCTTCCAGAATCGTGCGATGGGCATGCACGGAAAGGTTGTTGACGATGCAGCCCGAGCGCCGCTCGTACATCGGTCTGAGCAAATGCTTCATGCACAGCATGAGCCCGGTGCAATTGGTGCGCATCACTGCTTCAAACGCGTCGATGTCTTGGTCGACGATGGCCGATGCCGTTCCAACTCCCGCATTGAGGAAGGCGATATCCACCACGCCAAGACGGCGCTCGACTTCGTCCATCAGGTTCATCACGTCGTTCTCGCTGCCGACATCGCAGGCCACCGCGAAGCCGATGCCGCCGGCGTCCAGAATCATCTTGGCGGTCTCACCGCAAGAAGACACCGTGCGGCCCGCGATGGCCACCTGGGCGCCCTGCTTGGCGAAAGCAAGCGCCGTCGCCCTCCCGATGCCCGTGCCTCCGCCTGTCACCAGCACCACCCTGTCCTTGAAAGCGTTCATGGGGTCCAACCTGACAACGAGTTCAGCAACGATGCGATGGCCCTGGCCAGCACGCCATCCTGGGCAGACGCGGCACCGCTGATTCCGAGTCCGCCCACCAAGGTTCCTCCCACCAGCAGCGGAACACCGCCTTCCAGGGGCAGGACGTCGGCCAGGGCGAGATAGGCGGTCTTGCCCTGTTCCAGCGCCTGCTGCATCGCGGCGGTGTCCCTGCGGAAATAAACCGCTGTCCGCGCCTTCGCAATCGACGCGTCGATCGATCCCAGAAAGGCATCGTCCGCACGGGCAAACGCCAGAAGGTGTCCCGAGCTGTCCACTGCCGCCGCCGAAACGGCCAGGCCTTCGTCCAGGCCTGTGATCAGCGCGCTCTGCACCAATTGCTGCGCCTGACTGGCGCTCAGCCGCGAAAGACCGGTTTCAGGCATCTGCATGCGCCATCTCCTCGGCAGCAATGCGGATGGCATCGGCGTCCACATCATTCACAAAGCGGCATGCGCCGATCCCGTCGGGCAGTGGCAGTCGCTGCCGGCCATCGCGATGACGCATCGTGTCGGCCAGCGCCTCCTGCAGCAGGCCAGGCTGCTCGAAAAAGCGATGCCGCAAAGGCAATTGCATGGACTTCATGACACGCACGACCCGACGTACATCCTGGTCTGCAAGGAGCCCTCTCGCCCGTGCCAGGCGGCAAGAAAACAGCACATCCAAAGCGACCGCCTCGCCATGCAGCAATTCTGGCAGCGCTTTCATCTCGATCAGCGGAGCAAACGAGTGTCCGAAATCGACGCATCGGTCCAGCGTGAGCTCCCACAGGTTGGGAGCCAACTCTTCCAGCATGCCCTCCACCGCCAGACCGATGACCTCTGGAGCGACGATCGCATCCTGAAAGCGGGTCAGCAGCAGCATCCCGGAGTGCCGCTCCAGCAGGTCGAACAACCGAGGGCTCTTGATCACCGCGAGCTTGAGCAACTCTCCCATCCCATTGGAGAGCTCGCGGGACTCCACCGTCGACAAAAAGCTGCGATCCAGCAAGGCAACGGTAGGCGCATGGTATGAACCCAGGCGGTTGCGACGATCCATTGCATTCACGGCGGTCTTGATACCGACCGCGGCATCCCACAGCGCCATCGCGTTGGTAGGAACCTTGACGTAGGGAATTCCTCGCCGATACAGCCCCGCCGCAAAACCGACGAGGTCCAGCAACACACCACCGCCAATGGCAACCACGGGCTCAGAACGGCGCAGCACCCCTGCCGATTCGAGGTGGCGAGCGATTGTCATGGCCGTCTCCAAGTCTTTCGTTTCTTCCGAAACGGAAAGGCTCAGGATGGAAACGTCTACTCCATGGTGAGCATAGTAGGCGCGCATCTCTTCGCCATAAAGTTGGTCCACGTGCGCATCGATCACGAGGGCTTGGCGCAAACCAGGCTGTGCCCTGCCGCAGGTGATCAATTCGAGGGCATCGAGCCTGAAGATGCCATCGATCTGTCGCACTTCGTATGAAACCTCCTGTGTCGCGTGCACCCTCCAGCCATGCGCCTCGAAACGGTTCAGCGCGCCCATGCTCGCCGGCCATATCACCCGATCGTTCATCCATGCCCTCCCTTTTTTGTAGGGGGCCAAGCGTATTGCGAAGCGACGCCGGCATTGCTGAACGTTTCGCGAGCTTTCTACGGCTTGGTTGATGAATCCTTCGCAAAGGTATGGGAGCGGCTCAAAGCCCAGGCAGGCTTCCTGGCGTGCCCTTTGCCCGCATGAGGCCATAGAGCGCTCCAGCGGCTACTGAATCAGAAACGGTGAACGCAGGTGCAAAGGAAAAATGGAGAGGTGGGCTTTGGGGCTGTGAGATCCCGCAAAGCCCATGCAGCCAGTGCATGCTGCAAGACAAAGAAAAAACGGGCTACCGCTTTTGGCGATAGCCCGTTGATTTTTTTTATAAATGGTCGGCGTGGCGGGATTCGAACTCGCGACCCCTTGCACCCCATGCAAGTGCGCTACCAGGCTGCGCTACACGCCGACAAGACTTAGATTATATGCACAAAAAACTCAGTTCAAGGAAAGCAGCGCACGAATTTCAAATAATTCCCGCCGCAGGATCTGTGTATCCAAAAGCGCAATCGAGGACAAAGTCGCCGATGGGCTCGACAAGTCGGCCCCATGTGACGCTTGCAGAGCAAAAGAGGAGCTGCCATCCAACTCCGGCGACAACGAATCGCCCTCTTGCAGGCGATTGCGCGCTCCGCTGATCGTGAAGCCTTGCTCGTACAGAAGGTCCCGGATACGACGGATCATGAGCACCTCGTGGTGCTGGTAGTAGCGGCGATTTCCCCTGCGCTTCATGGGCCGAAGCTGCGTGAACTCCTGCTCCCAATAGCGCAGTACGTGCGGTTTGACGCCACAGAGCGCGGCCACCTCTCCAATGGTGAAATACCGTTTGGCCGGGATGGGAGGAAGCGGTGTGCCCATGGGACGCGGTTTCTAGCGAATAAACAAGCAGCGTACTGCAGCCGGAACAAAGGCGCCAGCCACTTCCGTTCAGTGGCAGGCGGGAAAGAGACAGCGCTTCAGCCAGCAGCGCCCGCGTTCTGGATCTGCTCCTTGAGCTTGCTGCTGGCATGGAAAGTCACGACACGGCGGGCCTGAATCGGAATCGCCTCGCCCGTGCGGGGATTTCGCCCCGGCCTCGGGGCTTTGGTACGGATCTGAAAGTTACCGAAGCCCGACAGCTTCACGTCTTGACCGTCCACCAGGCGCTGCGCAATCAGATCGAAAAAAGCATCGATCATGTCTTTCGATTCGCGTTTATTCAGACCAATGTGGTCGAACAGAAGGTCCGCCAGCTGCGCCTTCGTCAACGCAGGGGTTTCCAGGCTTTCTACCGCAAATTCCATCACGTCAGCGCTCCCGTTCAGCATCGTCATCACCGCAACCTCGCACCGGTACGGCTCGACAGTTGTTCGACCACCGACTGAATCGTCGCTTCGATTTCAGCATCCGTCAGCGTGGCGCCATCAGCCCCCAGCGTCAGGCGCACGGCCAAGCTCTTTTCACCGCTGGCGAGACCACCAACAGAGGCTTCGCCATCACGCAAAGGCTTGGGCCGGAACACATCAAACAGCACCGCCGCGCGAAGCCGTGTGGGAGGCACGGCAGCCTGAATGGCTGCCATCACATCGGCGTGCGTGATCCGCTCGGCAACCACTACGGCCAGATCCCGCTCAACCGCTTGATGCTTGGCCACTGCATGAAAATGAGGGACCTGCCGCTGCATGACCGCATCGAGTTCCAGCTCAAACATGACTGGGGCCTGGGGAAGCTCCCAGGACTGGCGCCACCGAGGATGCAGCTCTCCAATGAACCCAATGGCTTGGCCATTCAGCAGCACGCGGGCACAACGGCCAGGGTGCATGGCAGGGTGCGTTGCAGGCTCAAAAACGGGCTTCAGGGGAGCAAGCAGCGCCTCGACATCGCCTTTGGCATCGAAGAAATCCACCCCTTGCTCTTTGCGTCCCCATTGGAGGACGTCGGATGCGCCGTATGCAAGACCAGCCACGCGCATGGGCTGATGAAAACCTTCTACCGTGGTATCAGACTCCGCAACGGACGCATCGCGCAGAAAGACCCGGCCCAACTCGAAAACCCGCACGCGCGACGCCTTGCGATCCAGGTTGAACTTCAAGACCTGCAGCAAGGAGCCCAACAGCGAAGAGCGCATCACGCTCATCTGGCTGGCAATGGGATTCAACAACCGGATGGGCTGTGGATTGCCCGCCAGTTCGTGCTCCCAATGCTCTTCCACAAAGCTGAAATTGATGGTTTCCTGGTATCCAAGTCCCGCCAATGCACGACGCACGGCAAAAGGCCCCCGACGTTCTTCGGCACGCAGCTTGGGCGTGATGGGCGCCAGCGGCGGCGTGGTAGGCAATTGCTGGTAGCCCACCATGCGAGCCACTTCCTCGATGAGATCTTCCTCGATCGCGAGATCGAATCGATAGGGCGGCGGCAGCACCGTCAATGTGCCCTCGCCGGAAGTCACCGGCAGGCCCAGGCGCTTCAGCGCATCGGCACACTGCTCTTGCGTCAATGGCATGCCGATCACCTTGACGGCTCTGGCAACGCGGAGCGTGACGGGTTTGGCTTCAGGCACGTTCGGACACTGGTCGTCCATCGGCCCGCAAACGGTCTCAGGCGTGCCGCAGATGTCAATCACCAACTGGGTGATGCGCTCAATGTGTTCCACGGTCTGGCTCGGATCCACGCCACGTTCGAAACGATGTCCGGCATCGGTCGAGAAGTTATAGCGGCGCGAGCGGCCAGCCACGGCCTTGGGCCACCAGAAAGCCGCTTCGATGTAGATATGGCGGGTGTCGTTCGACACGGCCGTGGCATCGCCCCCCATGATGCCCGCCAACGATTCGACCTGGCTTGCATCCGCAATGACGCCCACCTTTTCATCGAGGGCGACGGTGTTGCCATTCAGCAATTTGAGTTCTTCGCCCGCACGCGCCCAACGCACATCCAGGGGGCCGTGAATTTTGTCCAGATCGAAAATGTGAGAGGGGCGGCCCAGCTCGAACATCACATAGTTGGAAATATCGACCAACGGGGAGACGCTTCGCTGCCCGCAACGTGCGAGCCGGTCCAGCATCCACTGCGGAGTCGCAGCCTGCGTGTTGATGTTGCGAACGATACGTCCCGAGAATCGCCCACACAGATCCGAGGCGCTGATCTTGACTGGCAAAACGTCGCCATGACCCACCGGTACCGCCGGAAACTGCAGCGGCTTCAGCGGCGCTCCAGTCAGGGCAGAGACTTCACGCGCGATGCCGTAAACGCTCAAGGCATGTGCCAGATTGGGCGTGAGCTTGAGGGTGAACAGGGTGTCATCCAGGTTCAAATGAGTCCGAATGTCTTGCCCGAGCGGAGCATCGGCCGCCAATTCCAAAAGGCCTCCATGGTCTTCCGAGAGCTTCAACTCCCTGGCGGAGCACAGCATGCCCTGGCTTTCCACACCGCGAAGCTTGCCCACCTTGATCAAGAACGGTTTGCCATCCTCCCCGGGAGGCAACTCCGCACCGACAAGCGCGCAAGGCACTTTGATACCGACGCGTGCATTGGGCGCACCACACACGATGTTGAGCAAAGCACCCTGCCCCGTATCGACCTGGCAAACGCGCAGGCGATCAGCATTTGGATGCTGCACCGCCTCCTTGATTTCTCCCACCACGATCTTCGTGAAAGGAGGCGCCACAGGCTGCAGCTCTTCCACTTCGAGCCCTGCCATGGTCAGTGTCTCGGCCAATTCTTTGGTCGAAAGTGGAGGATTGCAGAACTCGCGCAGCCAGGATTCTGGAAATTGCATATTCAGTCTTCGGTGATTCTTGAGCGCAGCAGCCCTCGTTAGGTGGGCCGCCTGTGTGGAACGCGGCGTGCGGTTTACTGGAACTGCGAAAGAAAACGAATGTCGCCATCAAAGAAGAGGCGCAAATCATTGACCCCATAGCGCAGCATCGTCAGCCGGTCAGGGCCCATGCCGAACGCAAAGCCGATGTATTTTTCTGGATCGAGGCCCATGTTCCGGACCACGTTCGGATGCACCTGTCCGGAGCCCGCCACTTCAAGCCAACGCCCGGCCAAAGGGCCCGTCTGGAACTGGATGTCTATTTCGGCACTGGGCTCGGTGAAAGGGAAAAAGCTGGGCCGAAAGCGCAAGACCAAATCATCGCTTTCAAAGAAAGTACGGCAGAAGTCGGTGAAGACGACCTTCAGATCCTTGAAGCTCACGTTCTCGCCGATCCACAGGCCTTCGCATTGGTGGAACATGGGTGAGTGCGTGGCATCGCTGTCCACCCGGTATGTACGGCCCGGGGCAATGACGCGGATCTCCGGCATGGCCTGGCCCGAGTCGATCAAGGCGCGGTGTTTTTTTGACATGCTGAACGGCATGGCGGATCTGCATGGGGCTGGTATGGGTGCGCAACAAGTTCGGAGCGGTGGCTGTGCCGCCCTCGACATAGAACGTGTCGTGCATGGAGCGCGCCGGATGGTCTTCAGGCGTATTCAACGCCGTGAAATTGAACCAGTCGGACTCAATCTCGGGCCCCTCGGCCACGTCAAAACCCATCGAGCCGAAAATGCCCTCGATGCGCTCCAAGGTCAAGGACACGGGATGCAACCCACCTTGCCCCCGTTGACGACCGGGCAAGGTGACATCCAACGATTCCGCCTGCAATTGTGCTTCCAGCTCGGCATCTGCCAACGCTTTTCGGCTTGCGTTCAGGGACGCTTCAATGGCCTGCTTGGCAACATTGATGGCGGCACCGCGAGATTTCTTTTCCTCAACAGACAGCTGGGCCATGCCTTTCATGAGCTCGGTCACTCGCCCCGACTTGCCCAGAAACTGCGCCTTGGCATTTTCCAGATCGGCAGGGGTGACGGCTTGCGCGAACAGGTTCCGCGCGCTTTCGACCAGGGAGTCCAACTCGTTCATACCAGCTCTCATCGTCTCTTGGAAATGAACAAGGGCTAGTGCCTTTTCAAGCCCTAGCCCTTGCGTTTATTGCGCAAGCAGCTATCAATAAGATAGCTACCAGTCGTGAACTCAAGCAGCAGCCAGCTTGGCCTTGACTTGCTCCACGATGCTGCCGAAGGCAGCCTTGTCGTGCACCGCGAGGTCGGCCAGCATCTTGCGGTCGATCTCAATGGCAGCCTTCTTCAGGCCGTTCGTGAATTGGCTGTAGGTCAGACCCAATTCGCGCGAAGCGGCGTTGATACGGGCGATCCACAGTTGGCGGAACACGCGCTTCTTGGTGCGGCGGTCACGGTAGGCATACTGCCCAGCCTTCATTACCGCCTGTTTGGCGATACGGAAAACATTACCGCGGCGACCACGGAAACCCTTTGCAAGGGCCAGAACTTTCTTGTGACGGGCACGGGCCGTTACACCACGTTTGACGCGAGGCATGTGAGTACTCCTTGTTCGTCGTTGTTAAAGGCCAGCACCAGGCAGCATTTGTGCAATGGAGCCCATATTGGTCTCATGCACAGAAACTGCACCACGCAGATGGCGCTTATTCTTGGTGGTCTTCTTCGTCAAGATGTGACGCTTGAAGGCTTGACCGCGCTTGACGGTGCCACCGGGACGAACGCGGAAACGCTTTTTCGCGCTGCTCTTGGTCTTCATTTTGGGCATGTGAATGCTCCTTTTGTTTGTGCTCGCGAGGCGTTTGCGAACCGATCCGCAACCTTGTTGGCCCCGAGTCACTTTTTTGACGACAAGCCTTGGCCTGCCGTTCGGTGCCGCTTGCGCGGCCCCTATGCCCGAGCCAGCCTTGAGGCTGGCCCGGTCAATTCACTTAACCACTTGGCCCACCAGCCACCTCAAGCAGTGGTGGTAGCGCCTTCCGCTGCAGGTTTGCCAGCGGGCTTTTTCTTGCCCGGCGCGATCATCATGATCATTTGCCGGCCTTCGAGCTTGGGAAACTGCTCGATCAGGATGGTGTCACCCAAATCATCGCGAATGCGATTGAGCAAGGCCAAGCCCAATTCCTGATGGGTGATCTCCCGGCCGCGAAAGCGCAAGGTGATCTTGCATTTGTCACCCTCCGCCAGGAAGCGGCGAATGTTGCGCATTTTGATGTTGTAGTCACCATCATCCGTACCGGGACGGAATTTGATTTCCTTGATCTCGATGACCGTCTGCTTGGCCTTGGCCTCTGCCGCGCGTTTTTTGCTCCTGATACTTGAACTTGCCATAGTCCATCAGGCGACACACGGGAGGGTTGGCCGTGGCGGCAATCTCCACCAAGTCCACATCCAGCTCGCCCGCCATGCGGAGGGCTTCCATGAGGCTCACGACCCCGAGCGGCTCGTTCTCAGGGCCAGAGAGGCGAACCTCAGGGGCCATGATTTCACGGTTCAGGCGGTGCTTGCGCTCTTCGCGCTGGCGACGATCACGAAATTCAGTAGCGATGGCTATTTTCCTTCAATCAAAATGCTACGGATAACGTAGCGAGTACCGCACAGCTCACGCGGGCTAAAGCCAAGTTTGACACCAAATCAAGCTTTAGAAGCGATGTCCTGGGCGATGAGCGCTACGAACGCTTCGAGGGACATCACACCGAGGTCTCGATTGCCCCGGGCGCGCACTGCGACAGCTCCTGCTGCCTTTTCTTTCTCACCGGCGACGATGATGTAAGGCAGCTTTTGCAACGAATGCTCTCGTATTTTATACGTAATCTTTTCGTTACGCAGGTCAAGCGCCACCCTAAGGTCTTGATTCGGCAGTGCTTTTTGA
Source organism: Acidovorax sp. KNOB132 (assembly GCF_057541515.1). Taxonomy (NCBI): domain Bacteria; kingdom Pseudomonadati; phylum Pseudomonadota; class Betaproteobacteria; order Burkholderiales; family Comamonadaceae; genus Acidovorax; species Acidovorax sp. KNOB132. The sequence continues at coordinate 17,574 of NZ_BAAJYT010000015.1, read as the reverse complement.
AGCTTTGCGGCGATTTCACGACAGTAATCGTCCTGTGCACCCGTGATGTTCAGCACGGCCACCTGCACTGGAGCCAACCAGACTGGCAATGCGCCTGCGTGCTGTTCGATCAGAATTCCGATGAAGCGTTCCAGGCTGCCAACGATGGCACGGTGCAAAACGATGGGGCGATGCCGGGCACCATCTTCTCCCACGTATTCGGCACCCAGCCGCTCAGGCATGGAAGGATCGACCTGAATGGTGCCGCATTGCCAGTGACGGCCAATGGCATCGCGCAAGGTGTACTCCAGCTTGGGGCCGTAGAAAGCGCCGTCACCAACGGCGATTTGATAGTCGCAACCAGAGGCTTTCAGGCTTTCAATCAGTGCACTCTCTGCCTTGTCCCAGCTTTCTTCGGAGCCGATGCGCTTTTCGGGACGCGTGGCGACTTTGTAGATGATGTCGGTGAAGCCGAAGTCTTTATAGACCTTTTGCAGCAGCGTCGTGAAGTTGATGCACTCCTGCTGGATCTGTTCTTCGGTGCAGAAGATGTGTCCATCATCCTGGGTGAACGCACGCACCCGCATGATTCCATGCAAGCCGCCCGTCGGCTCATTGCGATGGCACTGACCGAACTCGCCGAAGCGCAAAGGCAGATCGCGATAGCTCTTCACGCCTTGGTTGAAGATCAGGATGTGCCCGGGGCAGTTCATCGGCTTGAGCGCGTAGTCGTGCTTTTCGCTCTCCGTGGTGAACATGTTCTCGCGGTACTTGTCCCAGTGCCCCGTTTTTTCCCACAGGTGCTTGTCCAGGATTTGCGGGCCTTTCACCTCCTGATAGCCGTTGTCGCGATACACCTGACGCATGTACTGTTCGACGCCCTGCCAGATCGTCCAACCTTTGGGGTGCCAGAAAACGGTACCGGGCGAGTGCTCGTCAATGTGGAACAGGTCCAGCTCTCTGCCGAGGCGACGGTGATCGCGCTTTTCGGCCTCTTCGATGCGCTTGACGTACGCGTCCAAGTCTTTCTTGTCGGCCCACGCGGTACCGTAGACGCGTTGCAATTGCTCGTTCTTGGCATCGCCACGCCAGTACGCACCGGACACCCGGGTCAGCTTGAAGACTTTCAGGAATCGCGTGTTGGGCACGTGGGGGCCACGGCACATGTCCACGTACTCCTGGTGGTAGTACAGACCCATGGCCTTCTCTTCGGGCATGTCCTCCACAAGGCGCAGCTTGTAGTCTTCCCCACGCGCCTTGAACACCTCGATCACCTCGTCCCGCGGGGTCATCTTCTTGATCACGTCGTAGTCCTGCGCAATCAGCTCCTTCATGCGCTGCTCGATGGCAGCGATGTCGTCGGGCGTGAAGGGGCGCTCATAGGCGATGTCGTAGTAAAAGCCTTCGTCGATGACGGGGCCAATGACCATCCGGGCCGTCGGATAGAGTTGCTTCACGGCGTGGCCGACCAAGTGAGCGCAGGAGTGGCGGATGATCTCCACGCCTTCCTCATCGCGCGGCGTGATGATTTGCAGGCGGGCATCGTGGTCGATCACATCGCTGGCATCCACCAGGCGCCCATCCACTTTGCCTGCCACCGTCATCTTGGCCAGTCCTGGACCGATGGACTGGGCCACCTCTGCCACCGTCACCGGGCCAGGATATTCGCGTTGGGAATTGTCGGGAAGCGTGATCTGAATCATTGAAGAATCCTTGTCGAGGGGGTGGCGCGCGGTGCCACAAAGCAAAAAGCGCGGAACGAAGTCCGCGCTTTTGGAAGAAGAGTGCAAATCTGTGCAGGCGCGAACAGGCAGCCTTAAAGGCCGGTCAACATCTCCGTTGTAGTTCGCGGTGTCATAACCAGATGTGCCTTTCTCGCTCTTGTGCTGATGGGTGGTCGCGGGATTCTAACCTGCCCCCAATGGAAAAAGCCTGGGGCCTTGACGCCCCAGACCCATCGACAGCGCTAGGTCAGTGGAACTGCTCTTCTTCGGTCGAACCCGTGAGTGCCGTCACGCTGGATTTGCCACCTTGGATCACCGTGGTCACGTCGTCGAAGTAACCGGTGCCCACTTCTTGCTGGTGCGACACGAAGGTGTAGCCACGCTCGCGTGCCGCGAATTCAGGCTCCTGCACCTTCTCGACATAGGCCGACATGCCGCGTTTCACATAATCCTGCGCCAGATCGAACATGTTGAACCACATGCTGTGGATGCCGGCCAGCGTGATGAACTGGTACTTGTAGCCCATGGCGCCCAATTCGCGCTGGAACTTGGCGATGGTGGCATCGTCGAGGTTCTTCTTCCAGTTGAATGATGGCGAACAGTTGTAAGCCAACAGTTTGCCGGGATGCTTGGCATGCACGGCATCCGCAAACTTCTTCGCGAACTCCAGGTCCGGAGTGCCCGTCTCGCACCACACCAGATCCGCGTAATCCGCATACGCAACCGCGCGACTGATGGCCTGATCCAAGCCCTTCTTGGTCTTGTAGAAACCTTCGGCCGTGCGCTCACCTGTCAGAAACGGCTTGTCATTGGCGTCGTAATCGCTGGTGATCAGATCGGCGGCCTCCGCATCGGTCCGCGCGATCACCAGGGTCGGCACGCCGTAGACATCTGCAGCCATGCGTGCAGCAATCAACTTCTGCACTGCCTCCTGGGTGGGAACCAGCACCTTGCCGCCCATGTGGCCACACTTCTTCACAGACGCCAACTGATCTTCGAAATGCACACCGCCGGCCCCCGCGCGGATCATGGCCTTCATCAACTCGTAAGCGTTCAACACGCCACCGAAGCCTGCCTCCGCGTCGGCCACGATGGGCGCGTAGTAGTCGACAAAGCCTGCGTCGCCAGGATTGGCCCCTTTGGACCACTGAATTTCATCGGCGCGGGTGAAAGCGTTGTTGATGCGCTCCACCACCTTCGGCACCGAATCGACGGGATACAGCGACTGGTCGGGGTACATCGCCGCGTATTCATTGTTGTCTGCCGCGACCTGCCAGCCCGACAGGTAGATCGCCTTGATGCCGGCCTTGACTTGCTGCATGGCCTGGCCTCCCGTGAGCGCGCCCAGGCAGTTCACATAAGGTTCGTTGTTGACCAAACCCCACAGTTTTTCAGCGCCACGCCGTGCCAGCGTGTATTCCACCTGGAAGGAGCCCCGAAGACGAACAACATCCGCAGCGCTGTAGCCGCGCTTGATGCCCTTCCAACGCGGGTTCTGTGCCCAGTCTTTTTTCGAGGGCGGCAATTTGCTGTTCGCGGCTGAGCTGTTCATTGAAGGATTGCGGCATAAGTCACTCCGTGGGTTGGTTGATGAGCCGGGCTGCAAGAGGCCGCCCTTGGAGATCACTTTAAGTCTTGTACAAGACTTAATCAAGCTCTTATGTCTTATATAAGAGATAAAATTTATTGTTTTAAATCAACAACTTATTCACACCATCTTTTATTGCGAAATTTAATTTCTCATATCAAGAAATTTTTCCGCAGCGCAGCATCATGTATTTTTGCAATGTGAAAATCAAATTTTGCGATACAAAAAATCAGGTTCGGCGATCGGTCATCCAGTCGCCATGCACGATCCGGGTGGCGTTCTGCAAGTATTCGGAATTGATTTCATACACCAGGCATTCCAGCTCCTGCCCTCCGACGGAGACCGAGATCTCCCGTTTTTCGTACTCGCCATTGGGTTCGGGCAGCAGCCCCTCGATTTCGTCCAACTGGATCTCCAGTTCGGGCGAAATCGCATAGACCTCCCCGTGCACCGAAAAATCGCCCGGCTCCCGCACGTCCGCCAAATGCAGCGCAATGCCGGGATAGGCACCGAGGTCGTACAGCGTTCCGCAGACGGTGGCCTCCCCCAGGAAGGTCGCGCGGGGCGTCAAACGGGTGATGTCATTGCTGCCGCCACGGCGCAAGGTGCCATAGACAAAAACGTAGCGTGAAAAAGGATGAAGGGTTTCGTCGGGCATGATGGCGCGCTCCAGGGTACTACCCGCAAAGTCTAGCCAACACGCGAACATGCCAAGCCGCCCCATCGCCTATCTCTGCCTTGCATTGAGCATGTCGCTCGTGGGCAGCTATGTCGCCTTGTCCAAGCCACTGGCGGCCGCGCTGCCGGTCTTCCTACTGGCCTGGATGCGGTTCGGCATTGGGGGATTGGGAATGCTCCACTGGCTCAAGAAACCGGCGGATGAGGGCCCGATGACACCGCAGGTGCGGCGCCTGCTGTTTCTCGAGTCTTTTCTGGGCAACTTCCTCTTCACCCTTTGCATGATCTCGGGTGTGAGTCTCACCAGCGCCGTATCGGCAGGGGTGACGATGGCCGGAATACCTGCCGCAGTGGCAGTCATGAGCTGGTTCTTCCTGAAGGAAAAGGTCTCTATGAGGACCTGGATCGCGGTCGGGTGCGCCGTCGTCGGCATCGCGCTCTTTTCGCTATCAAATTCAGAGCATCACACCCAATCAAATTCCCGGCATGAGGGCGAAAACGCTCCCAATCTGGTTTGGCTTGGGCAATTGCTCTTGCTGGGCGCCGTTCTGTGCGAGGCGGCCTATTCGGTCATCGGCAAGAAACTGACGGGCACGCTGGGGCCGCGCCGAATCACTTCGTTGATCAACCTTTGGGGATTCGCGCTGGCAACCCCCATGGGACTGTACGCAGCATGGCATTTTGACTTTGCTAGCCTCACACCCGGTCTTTGGACGTTGCTCGTCTTCTACGCACTGGCCGCGAGCATGTGGACCGTGTGGCTTTGGATGACGGGGCTCAAGGCGGTGCCTGCCGCACAAGGCGGCGTCTTTACGGTGATGCTTCCCATCAGCGCGGCGTTGGTGGGGGTGCTGGTGCTCGGAGAGCGTCTTGCACCGGTTCAACTGATCGCTTTCGGTATTGCGATCGCCAGCGTCGTCCTGGCCACGCTTCCTGAAAAATCTTCAGTGCGCCAGCGTTCATCCGAAGCCAATGCCAAAGCGATGGACTCGCAATCACCTCGGCATTGATTCCGCCTTCTGCTCCAGGGGTTAACGTCCCGTCACTTTGCGGATGGGGGGCTTGATGCTATCGCGCCGCGCCGGCAACACCTGCGCATGCTCGCGAGGGGCGTTGAGCACGATGCACGTGGAGGTTTCCGCCAGCAGGCAGAACCCCGTGACCACGGCATCCAGGTGGCTGACATCGATCACTGCGATTTCCAGGACCCAGCTGTCTTCCCCCGTGACGTTGTAGGCATTCAAGACCTCGGGCGTCTCTTCGATCAGTCGAACCACCCGGGCATATTCCGCCCGGCCTACGCGGATGATGGCGCGAATGCCATAGCCCAAGCGGGCGTAATCCAGACGAACGCCGTAGCCCCGGATCACCCCCGAGGCTTCCAGTTTGCGAACCCGCTCGGTCACTGCAGGCTGGCTGAGGTGCACCCGGCGGCCCAGTTCGGCCATCGAAATGCGGGCATCCTGCTGCAATTCAGCGAGGATTCTGCCGTCGTGAGCATCCAATTGAAAAACTTCGGTCATGGCGTTATTTAACCATTGAAACAAAGGCAATCTATATTTCCAGCCTTTCAAATGCCATGGAAAAGCACGCTCAGCCTGCATAGCATTTGCGGCATGACTTCACTTTCCACCTCCCCCGCCAGCCCTGCTGCACACAGCCTCCCCACGGTGCTGCTCCTGGCCCTTTTGGCCTGCTACCTCATCTGGGGCTCGACCTATCTGGCCATCCAGGTGGCCCTCCAAAGCTTTCCACCGTTTTTCCAGATGGGAACCCGCTTTCTCGCTGCAGGCACACTGCTGATGGCATGGGTGGCGTGGCGCAAGCCCCAAAGCGGCAGCGCACCGAAGCTGCCGACGAAGCGGCAATGGATGCATGCCCTCATCGTCGGCGCTCTGATGCTGGGCGGCGGGATGGGGCTAACGGCCACCGCCAGCGTGCACGTCGGCTCCGGCCTCATCGCGGCCTGCGTGGCCGTGGTGCCGATGATGATCGCCGCATGGGGACTATTGTGGGGAAGGCGTCCGACCCGTGGCGAGACGGTGGGCATGCTGCTGGGGGCCCTGGGTGTGTTGGTACTGGTGCAAGGTGCCAGCTTTTCCGCATCCCCTCTCAGCATGGTCTGCATCCTCGCGGCGACCTTGTGCTGGTCTTTGGGGTCTGTGCTGTCCACCACGCGCTTTCCGCTGGCCGACGGAGCCAGTGGTTTCGCCAGCGAAATGCTGTGCGGAGGCGCTGTGCTGATGGCCGTCTCCCTGGCGCTGGGCGAGAAGCCCGCGTGGCCGCCGCGACCCGAAGCCTTGCTGGCATGGCTCTACCTGGTGACGCTGGGCTCGCTGGTGGGATTCAGCGCCTACCTTTATCTGCTGCGCCATGCGACGCCGGCACTGGCATCGAGTTATGCCTTCGTCAACCCGCTCATCGCCTTGCTGCTCGGCAGCGCCATCGCTGGCGAGCATCTGACCGCCGGCGAATGGGGCGCCTGCGCGTTGATCCTGTCCGCGGTCGCAGCCATTTTTTGTCTCGCGGCGATCGCGCTGAGATCGCAGCCGATGCGCCACCGAAGATCGTGCGCATCCCATTGCAATGGCGGTGACGGGCGCCAGCACCGTGGCGCTTGCGCGGTACCCAAGCAACAAATGGAGGCAAAAAAAAGCCCTGCCTCGCTTGGAAACGCGTTTTTTTCCCAGTAGCATCTGCGGGCCAGTGGAGAAGCAGGTTTTCGCTGGTGACGATATTTCACTTCCAACAAGGAAAACCCAACATGGCAACTGCAAAGAAAGCGCCGGCCTCCGAAGCCAAGGCCGCAGCTCCCGCGAAGAAGCGCACCCCGAACGCCGCTTTCATGAAAGCCCTTACGCCCAGCCCTGCCCTGGCTGCCGTCGTGGGCTCCACGCCCTTGCCCCGTACCGAGATCATCAGCAAGCTGTGGGTCTACATCAAGGCCAACGACCTGCAAGACGCCAGCAACAAGCGCATGATCAATGCCGACGCCAAGCTCAAGGAAGTGTTCGGCAAGCCCCAGGTTTCCATGTTCGAAATGGCTGGCCTGATCGGCAAACACGTGAAGTAAGCATTCCATCGTCTGCACGTTCAGCAGGCGGCGAATGAAAAACGAAGCCGGCACCACTGCCGGCTTTTTTTCGCCTGGGCCACCGGGAACCCATGTGCTGCCGGTGTGTCAATCCACTGCTTTTCAACAAGCAAGAAACCAAAGGATTGCAAATGCGATGAATTCGCATTTATAATACCCCATTGTCAACAGCCAGCCAACACTGCCTGCACCATGATCGTTTGTGTCTGCCACCGGGTTTCTGACCGCGAAATTGCACGCCATGCACATGCTGGCATGAGTTTCGACGAGATCCAGTTCGAGCTGGGCGTGGCCACCCAATGCGGCCGTTGCGAAAGCTGCGCACGGGATGTCGTGGCCCAATGCAGCGTTTCGCATCCGGTCGCCGCGCTGCACAAAGAGATCGCCTCGCAGACGATCCAGCTTGCCAACTCCATCCTGGAAAGCAAAGCATGGAACTGCTCTCAACCCTCGCAGGCAGCCTGATTCTCGTCATCGGCTCCGTGTGGTGGATCTTCCGTAAGTAACTTGGCCTTCTAGGCCTCTGGCGCTTGTCCTGTGGGCGTTGGCAGCTATCATTTTTATGTCCCAATTTGATCGATATGGCTCCTCACGGGGTGTGAGCCGCAACGCCGTGATCGCAGGCTCCGTCGTGCTGCTGCATGTGGCCGGATTGTGGGCACTGCAGTCGGGCCTGCTGCGCAAGGCCGCAGAGGTCATCGTGCCTGCCGAGGTACTGAGCGAATTCATCACGCCGCCAACGCCCCCTGCTCCACCGGTTCCACCGCCACCCAAGCCGGCGCCGCCGCCTCCGCCAAAACCAGCCCCCAAAGCGCCTGCCCCGCGTCCGGCGCCTATGCCGGTGGCCATTCCCGACCCCACGCCTGCGCCCAATGCGCCCACCGGGATTACCGAACCCCAGCCGCCTGCGCCCCCCATCGCGGCACCCATGGCGCCCCCTGCACCGCCGCCCGCTCCTCCCGCGCCGCCAGCCCCTCCCAAGATCGAGTTGCCTTCCAGCGATGCGGCCTACCTGAACAATCCCAGACCGACCTACCCCGCCATCAGCAAGCGGCTGGGTGAACAAGGCAAGGTCGTGTTGCGCGTGCTCATCGGCACGGACGGGCTTCCGCAGAAGGTGGAAATCAACAAGTCCAGCGGCTTCGACCGGCTGGACCGCCAGGCACAGGAAGCCGTGATGCGCTGGCGCTTCGTGCCGGGCAAACGCAACGGCGAGCCCGAGACCATGTGGAACCTGGTCCCCGTCAATTTTGTTCTCGAATAATTTTCAGGAGTTTTCATGGAATCGCATTTCGGCATTGCCAACGTTTGGATCCAGGGTGACTTTGTCACCCGCGCTGTTGCCGTGCTGTTGCTCGGCATGTCTCTGGCCTCCTGGATCGTCATCCTGATCAAGGCGATGGACATCTTCCGCTTCAAGAAACATGCGCGTGGTGCACGCGATTTCTGGCATAGCGAAGACTTCGCCGCCGGCCTGAGCAAGCTCGGCGACGACCCTGCCAACCCCTTCCGCCATCTGGCCCTGGAAGGGCGCGAAGCCACGGCGCACCACCGCAATACCAAGGCGCATCTGCATGACAGCCTGGATGTAAGCGACTGGGTCACGCGCAGCCTGCGCAACTGCATCGACGAGTTCACGGCCCGCGTGCAATCGGGCCTGGCGGTGCTGGCCTCGGTCGGCTCGACCGCTCCGTTCATCGGCCTGTTCGGCACCGTCTGGGGCATCTACCACGCGCTGGTGGCGATCGGCACTTCGGGCCAATCGACCATCGACAAGGTGGCCGGCCCGATCGGCGAGGCACTGATCATGACGGCCCTCGGCTTGGCCGTGGCGATTCCTGCCGTGCTGGGCTACAACGCGCTGGTGCGGGGAAACAAGTCCATCCTGAACAACCTGAACAGCTTCGCGCATGACCTGCACGCCTACTTCGTGACAGGCGCACGCGTCAGCGCCCCTGGCGAACAAGCCAAGGTGCTGCCGATCAAGAAGGGCTGAAACATGTCTTTCGGAACCCAGGACGACTCCGACGAGGTGATGAACGAAATCAACATGACGCCGCTGGTGGACGTCATGCTGGTGCTGCTCATCATCTTCATCATCACGGTGCCAGTGATGAAGCACGCCGTGCCGGTGGACTTGCCACGTGCCTCCAATCAGCGCGAAGACGTCAAGCCCGAGACCATCCGCCTGAGTGTCACCGCCGATGGCAAATACCACTGGAACGAACTGACGATCAGCGACGACGAGCTCGAACCCCGCCTCAAGGCCGAAGCGGTCAAGGATCCGCAACCCGATCTGCACATCCGTGGCGACAAGGAGGTGCGCTATGAGCGCGTGGCACAGGCCATGTCTGCCGCCCAGCGGGCGGGCGTGCGCAAGATCGGGTTCGTGACCGAGCCCCAGTGATAAATATTTACAAGATAGGCGAGCGCGTCACTTGACTAACAATTGAGAATGGTTATCATTAACTCAATCGCACAGCACAGAGGATTTCTCATGCACGCCAGTCTCAACGCCCTGCCTTCTTCGTCTTTTTTTTGGCTCCGCCGTCTTTCAGGAGCGCGAGCCGTCCGGCGCCGCGCATCTGGCAAGCTCCGCACCGGCCGTCGATAGCCGGGAGTTGCTCAAAGGCCAGAAGACCGTGGCCATCTGCCACAACGGTTCGGTCTACCGCCTGCAGGCCACCAAACTGGGCAAACTGATTCTGACCAAATAGGTTTCATCGTGGGGCGACTCCAGGGCACCTCAGTGCCTGAAGGGTCGTATTTGCCAGCCAACGGGTTGCCCGCGTAGCCAGGCTTTTTTTCTCACCACCCCAAAAACAAAACCGGCCCTACAGGCCGGTTTTTTTATATGCCATGCGGATCCGGTGTCTGCCGCGCGTCATGTCCACTACGGCATTGGCTGGGCATCCCGACCACCGCCGATTCAAAGGCCCAATGCGGCGATGCCTGCCTTGGCGATTTGCGCGTCTTCCGTAGATTTCACGCCACTCACCCCCACTGCACCCAGGCACTGGCCGTCCTTCATGATGGGCACGCCGCCTTCCAGCAGGCCGTCGATGAATGGAGCGCTCAGGAACGCGGTACGGCCACCGTTGACGATGTCTTCGTAGACCTTGCTTTCACGGCGCCCCAGCGCGGCCGTGCGGGCCTTCCCGGGAGCGATGTGGGATGACACCGGAGCGGCCCCATCCAGGCGCTGAAGGGACAGCAGATGCCCACCATCGTCCACGATGGCAATCGTGACCGCCCATTGGTTCCTGAGGGCTTCGGCCTCGGCCGCCGCAGCGATCTTCTTGACATCGGCGGCTTCGAGTTCGGGTTTGTTTTTCATGGCGGTAGCAGTCCAGTCCAGTTCAAATCAGGGAAGGCAGGGCCGATGGCCCAACGAAGTCCACGAGCATACCGGCTCCCCATGGCGGCGCTCTGCGGGCCCAAGGCAAAAGACTGCATCCTTAAAGTACGGGATCGAGAGAGGGTATTTGAAAGCGCCGAGATCGGCACCACCTAGAATTTGTACGTCTGCGCTGTGCAGGCCTCAAAGGAGAGATAGAAGATGAACGACCAAGTCACCACCCTGGGCTCAGCGGGATATGGGGTCTCGCAGGAGCAGCGGCAGAAAGTGCTGCGCAATACCTATTGGCTGCTTGCGCTGAGCATGCTGCCGACGGTGCTGGGCGCGTGGGTCGGCGTCGCAACCGGCATCACCCAGTCGCTGCGTGGCGGTGTCGGGCTGATCGTGTTCCTGGGTGGCGCTTTCGCCTTCATGTATGCGATCGAGAAGACCAAGCACTCTGCTGCGGGCGTTCCCGTGCTGCTGGCCTTCACGTTCTTCATGGGGCTGATGCTGTCTCGCCTGATCGGCATGGTGCTGGGCTTCAAGAACGGTACCGATCTGATCATGACCGCCTTTGCCGGCACGGCAGGCGTGTTCTTCGTGATGGCCACCCTGGCCAGCGTGATCAAGCGCGATCTGTCAGGCATGGGCAAATGGCTGTTCGTGGGTGCGATGGTGCTCATGGTCGGCGCCGTCATCAACGTGTTCGTCGGCTCTTCGGCCGGCATGATGGCAATCTCGGTCGCCGCCATCGGCATCTTCAGCGCCTACATGCTGTATGACCTCAAGCAGATCCTGGACGGTGGCGAGACCAACTACATCAGTGCCACGCTGGCCCTGTACCTGGACATCTTCAACGTGTTCCAAAGCCTGCTGGCGCTCCTGGGCATCGCGGGTGGCGAGCGTGATTGATGCGCTGCTCTGATTGAACGTTGACGTAAAAAAGGCCTCGCAAGAGGCCTTTTTTCATGGTGCGGGGGGTGTTGCATCAATGCGTTCGGGAATATTCCACGGAAAAGCAGGGCCTCGCCCTCAATCCTCCAGGCGCCGTGCCGATAATCAAACCACATGGCTCATTTTCCAGCCCCCCTCCTCCGTCCGCGCTACGCCGCTGCATCCCTGGCATTGGTGCTTTTGTCCGGCTGCGAGATTCCGGGCCTGGGACCCGATCCCCGAGTGGTTCAGAAGGAGGCCGAAGCCAAGGCGATCGGCGGCGCCTGCCGGCATGCGCTGCGCGGCCTGGAGGATTGCTTCACGCTGAACCCCAAGGCCGCCAAGGCCTCGGTCTTTGCCGGCTGGAAAGACATGGATCAATACATGCGTGACAACAAGCTCGAGGGCTCGCCCTCGGTGCTGGGCAAGCTGGAGGCCAAGCCCGATCGCGCCAGCCGCGGCGGTGAAGCCGGCGAGTCCGGCGAGTCCGGCGCCGCCTCCCGCAACCGCAGCTGACCGCCACACTGGTCAGCCCACATCGACGGCACCGTCAGGCGCGCTCGAACACCGCCATGCTCTCCACGTGTGCCGTGTGGGGAAACATGTTGACCACGCCCGCGGCCACGCACCGATAGCCCGCCTGGTGCACCAGCAACCCCGCATCGCGTGCCAGCGTGGCCGGATTGCAGCTCACGTACACGATGCGCTGGGGTGGAACCCACCCTTCTGCCCCTGCCGGCAGCGCAGGCGCCTCTTCGGCACCCAGGCGTGCCTGGTGGATGTCCGCCAGGGCTTTGGCAAGGGCGAAGGCCCCTTCGCGGGGTGGGTCGACCAGCCACTTGTCCGCCACGCCATCGGCCACCAACATCTCCGGGGTCATTTCGAACAGGTTCCTCGCGACGAAGTCCGTCGGGGCCAGGGGCTGTCCTTCGGCGGCCTGGGCCTGGTTGTAACGGTAGTTCTCGCCCGAACGGGCCACGAGGGCCTCGCTGCCTTCGATGCCCAGCACTTCGCGCGCCTGCGTGGCGATGGGCAGCGTGAAGTTGCCCAGGCCGCAGAACCAGTCGATCACCCGCTCCTCCTTGCGCGCGTCCAGCAGGCGCAAGGCACGCGACACCAGGACGCGGTTGATGTGCGGATTCACCTGGGTGAAATCCGTGGGCTTGAACGGCATGGTGATGCCGAAGTCAGGCAGTGCATAGGACAGCTGCTCGCCCTCGGCATCCAGCAGCTTCACGGTATCGGGCCCCTTGGGCTGCAGCCACCACTGCACGCCCTGCTCGGCCGCAAAGGCACGCAGCTTGGCCAGGTCGTCCTCGCTCAGGGGTTCCAGGTGCCGCAGGACGAGGGCGGTGACGTGGTCGCCGCAGGCCAGCTCGATCTGGGGGCAGGTGTCGCGGGCCTCCATGGAGGCAATCAGGGCGCGCAATGGCACCAGCATGGCGCTCACATGGGGCGGCAGCACGGGGCAGACCTCCATGTCGGCGACGTAGCGGCTCTTGCGCTCGTGGAAGCCGACGAGCACCTGGCCTTTCTTGATCACGTAACGGACCGAGAGGCGCGCACGGTAGCGGTATCCCCAGGCCGGGCCTTCGATGGGCCGCATGATGGTCTCGGCCTTGACCTTGCCCAGGTGCCACAGGTTGTCCTCCAGCACCCGCTGCTTCACGGCCACCTGGGCGGCCACGTGCAGGTGCTGCATCTTGCAGCCGCCGCAGGCCCCGGCATGCAGGCCGAAATGCGGGCAGCCCGGGCGTACGCGTTGCGACGATTCGCGGTGGATTGCCGTGAGGCTGGCCTGCTCCCAGTTGTTCTTCTTGCGGTGGGTATTGGCCGTGACGAGTTCCAGGGGCAAGGCGCCGTCGATGAAGACGACCTTGCCGTCGGGCTTGCGGGCCACGCCCTGGGCGTCCATGTCCATGGACGTGACTTCCAGCCAGCCTTGCGGCCATTCGTTCGTGGGGATCGGTGTTTCTGTGGGATCGCTCATCCCCCGATTGTCTCAGGCCGGCCGCCCTTCCCGGCGCGAGGCGTCAGCTGCGGTCGGCGCGCGCGCGGCGCGGCGTGGCGGGCAGCGCTTGCACCGAAGCGCCGCCCATGGATGCAGACACGGGAAGCCGGTTGATCTCCAATTCGCAGCCGTAGTTGTCCAGCGTGAACACCAGCGTGCCGCCGGGAACCACGCGGGGAAGCGTTTCGTGCACCTGGCGGGCCAGGTCCACCGGAGGCCGTTGCGAGCGGTAAATCACCTGCTGGTCGGCGCCATAGACGAGGTAGCAGGCGGCAGACGCGCCCTGGGAGAAAAAGCCGGCCAGGAGCGCGGCGGCGGCATAGCGGATGGCTGGCATGGTGGGATCCCTTCCTCGGTGCGTTATCGCAGATGAATGCGCCGATTATTGCGGACTTCATGCCACGGCGGATCAGCGATGGGAGCCCTGGTGCGACAGACGGCGCCCCGTTCAGCCCAGATTCAGGTGGGTGGAGTGCTTGACCTCCTCCATGACGGCGTAGGTTCGCGTCTCGCGCACGCCGGGCAGTTGCCAGAGCACATGGCCGGCAAATTCGCGGTAGGCCGTCATGTCGGCCGAGCGGGTTTTGAGCAGGTAGTCGAACCCGCCCGCCACCATGTGGCACTCCAGGATCTCGGGGTGCACCTGCACCGCCGCCTTGAACTGGTCGAACACATTGGGGGTCGTGCGATCCAGCAACACCTCTACGAACACCAGCAGCCCGGCCCCGAGCTTGAGCGGATTGAGCCGCGCCTCGTAACCCAAGATGTATCCGTCGCGGGTGAGACGCTGCACGCGGGACAGCACGGCCGTGGGCGACAGGGCCACGCGCTCGGCCAGTTTGAGGTTCGCGATGCGTCCGTCTTCCTGCAGCGTTTTGAGGATGCGGCGATCGATGCGATCCAGGGAAGGTTCGGAGTCTTGCATCTTTGGATTTTTATTCTGTTCTATCGGGTTTTTTTGGAAAGTAATTCAAATTAATCGCTTGCATGATGCACAGACCTCCAGCTCACTGGTTCTCCTACGCCGCCATGTCCCTCTCCGCCGACTCTGCCGCACCCGAAACCAACGATTTCGCCTTTGCGCCCCGCCCACCGGACAGCCATCCGTTGCGCCACGCCATCACCGCCGCATACCGGCGGCCCGAGCCGCAGGCACTGGCTCCCTTGCTGGATCTGGCGCGCCTGCCGGGCAGCGTGTCCGGAGACATCCAGGCGCTGGCCCTGCGCCTGGCCGACACGTTGCGCCATCGCAAGAGCGCTGGCGGACGGGCGGGCATCGTGCAGGGCTTGCTGCAGGAGTTCGCCCTGTCTTCACAAGAAGGGGTTGCACTCATGTGCCTGGCCGAGGCCCTGCTGCGCATTCCCGACAGCGCAACGCGCGACGCGTTGATCCGCGACAAGATCCGCTCGGGCGACTGGGAGCCCCACCTGGGCAAAAGCCCCTCGCTGTTCGTGAATGCCGCCACCTGGGGGCTGCTGCTCACCGGTAAGCTCGTGGCCACGCACAGCGAGCGCGGCCTGACCTCCGCGCTGCGTCGCCTGACCGCCAAGGGCGGCGAGCCCCTCATCCGCAAGGGCGTGGATATGGCGATGCGCATGATGGGCGAGCAGTTCGTCACGGGCGAAACGATCGAACAGGCGCTGTCCAACGCCCGCGCGATGGAGGCACAGGGCTTTCGCTACTCCTACGACATGCTGGGCGAGGCCGCGCTGACCGCCGACGATGCGGCGCGCTACCTGCGTTCCTACGTGGAGGCGATCCATGCCATCGGCAAGGCATCCGCCGGCCGCGGGGTGTACGACGGGCCCGGCATCTCGATCAAGCTGTCGGCGCTGCATCCGCGATACAGCCGGGCGCAATATGCCCGCGTGATGGACGAGCTGTACCCCAAGGTACTGCAACTGGTCGAGCTGGCCCGCCAGTACGACATCGGACTGAACATCGACGCCGAAGAGGCCGACCGGCTGGAGCTGTCGCTCGACCTGCTGGAGCGGCTGTGCCGCGCCCCGTCGCTGGCGGGCTGGAACGGCATCGGCTTCGTCATCCAGGCCTACCAGAAGCGCTGTCCGCACGTGATCGACTGGGTGATCGACCTGGCCCGCAACACCGGGCACCGCCTGATGATCCGCCTGGTCAAGGGCGCCTACTGGGACAGCGAGATCAAGCGCGCTCAACTGGACGGCCTGTCCGACTACCCGGTGTACACCCGCAAGGCCCACACCGACGTCTCCTACATCGCCTGCGCACGCAAGCTGCTCGCCGCCACCGACATGGTGTACCCCCAGTTCGCCACGCACAACGCGCAGACGCTGGCCGCCATTTACCAGCTCGCGGGCCCCGGCTACCAGCCCGGACAGTACGAGTTCCAGTGCCTGCACGGCATGGGCGAGCCGCTGTACGAGCAGGTGGTGGGCGCACCATCGGACGGCAAGCTGGGCCGCCCCTGCCGCATCTACGCGCCGGTGGGCACGCACGAAACCTTGCTCGCCTACCTCGTGCGCCGATTGTTGGAAAACGGTGCCAACACCTCGTTCGTGAACCGCGTGGCCGACACCACGCTGGCGCTGGAATCGCTCGTGAGCGACCCTGTCGCCACGGTGGATGCCGCCGCGGCGGCGGAAGGCACCACCGCCCTGCCCCATCCCCGCATTCCGCTGCCCAAGGACCTGTACGGGGCCCGCCGCGCCAATTCGGCGGGGGTGGACCTGTCCAACGAATCCGTGCTGGCCCGGCTGTCGAATGCGCTGGCCGCTGAAAGGCAGCAGTTCTGGCAGGCCGAGCCCCTCATCGACGGGCCAGTGGCCGATGCAGGCACGACGCTGGCCGTGCGCAACCCTGCAGACCCCACCGATGTCGTGGGCCACGTGCAGGAGGCGACCGAGGCCGATGTGGACTGCGCGCTGCAGGCTGCCTGCGATGCCGGCCCCGCCTGGGCCGCCCTGGCGCCCGGCGCACGGGCCGCTGCGCTGCGGCGCACCGCCGGACTGCTGGAGGCGGGTCTGCCCCAGCTGATGAGCCTGCTGATGCGCGAGGCCGGCAAGACCTGCGCCAACGCGGTGGCCGAAGTGCGCGAGGCGGTGGACTTCCTGCGCTACTACGCCGTGCAGACCGAGGGCCATTTCGACAACGAAACCCACCGCCCGCTCGGCCCCGTGGTCTGCATCAGCCCATGGAATTTTCCGCTCGCCATCTTCATGGGACAGGTGGCCGCCGCCCTGGCCGCCGGCAACACCGTGCTGGCCAAACCGGCGGAGCAAACCCCGCTGATCGCAGCCGAAGCCGTGCGCCTGCTGCATGAAGCAGGTGTGCCGCACGGTGCGGTGCAACTGCTGCCAGGGCGTGGCGAGACGGTGGGCGCCCGGCTGGTGGGCGATGCCCGTGTGATGGGCGTGATGTTCACTGGTTCCACCGAAGTCGCGCGCATCCTGCAGCGCAGCGTGGCCGGACGGCTCGACGCGCAGGGCCGCCCGATTCCGCTGATTGCCGAAACCGGCGGGCAGAACGCGATGATCGTGGACTCCTCCGCGCTGGTGGAGCAGGTGGTGGGCGACGTGGTGGCCTCGGCCTTTGACAGCGCCGGCCAGCGCTGCTCCGCCCTGCGCGTGCTGTGCGTGCAGACCGATGCAGCCGACCGCGTGATCACCATGCTCAAGGGCGCCATGGCCGAACTGACCGTGGGCGATCCCGGCCTGCTGGCGGTGGACGTGGGCCCGGTGATCGACGAAGAGGCCCGCGCCGTCATCGAGCAGCATGTGGCCACGCTGCGCGCCCAGGGGCGCGCCGTATTCCGCCCAACGGTGGATGCCGAAGTGCTGGCGCGCGGCACCTTCGTCGTCCCGACGCTGATCGAGCTGTCCAGCATCGGCGAGCTCAAGCGCGAAGTGTTCGGCCCCGTGCTGCACGTGGTGCGCTACGCCAGCGATGGGCTGGACACCCTGCTCGACCAGATCAACGCGACGGGCTACGGCCTCACGCAGGGACTGCACACGCGCATCGACGAGACGGTGGAGCGCGTGGTGCGCCGCGCGCACGCGGGCAATGTCTATGTGAACCGCAACATGGTGGGCGCCGTCGTGGGCGTACAGCCTTTCGGTGGCGAGGGGCTGTCGGGCACGGGTCCCAAGGCCGGCGGGCCGCTGTACCTGCTGCGCCTGCTGTCCCAGCACCCGGCCGACGCCGCGCGTGCCGCGATCGGCAGCACGGCCGCCGCCCCACCGGACGCCGCT
>NZ_BAAJYT010000014.1:0-50704 GCF_057541515.1 Acidovorax sp. KNOB132 | reverse complement strand
AGCGGCCGGTGCACGCCCGGCGCTCCGGCCGGCATCGCGGTGGGCGAGCGTGCCGATCTGGTGGCGCTCGATGCGCAGCACATCGCGCTGCAGGGCCTGCCGCCCGACAGCATGCTGGGCGCGCACGTGTTCGGCAGCCATCGCACCTCGGCGCTGCACAGCCTCTGGACCGCCGGCACGCCGCGCGTCGTTGCGGGGCGCCACGCGCTGCACGACCGTGCCGCCGCCGCCTTCGTGGCGGCCCGCACGGCCACCATCACCCGCGCCGGGCATTGACCGACCGGCCGGCCCTCGGCTTTCGAAGCCCCCAACGCAGACCCGATCGCATGACCGCCACCCATTCCCCGCCACCCTTCACCTTCCACCAGGGCACCGCGCCGCTGCTCGTGTCCATGCCCCACGTGGGCACGCATGTGCCCCCGGACATCGCCGCGCGCTTCACCGACGAGGCCCGTCAGGTGCCGGACACGGACTGGCACCTGGAGCGGCTCTACGGCTTTGCCCGCGACCTCGGCGCCTCGATCCTGGTGGCCACGCACTCGCGCTATGTGATCGACCTGAACCGGCCGCCGGACGGCGCCAGCCTGTACCCCGGCCAGAGCGTCACCGGCCTTTGCCCGGTGGACACCTTCGACGACACGCCGATCTACGCGGAGGCGGGCGATGCGCCGGACGACGCCGAGATCGCCGCGCGCCGCGATGCCATCTGGGCGCCGTACCACGCGCAGCTGGCCGCCGAGCTGGAGCGCCTGCGCGCCGCCCATGGCGTGGCCATGCTGTGGGATGCGCATTCCATCCGCTCCGTGCTGCCGAGGTTCTTCGCGGGCAAGCTGCCGGACCTGAACCTGGGCACGGCCGAAGGGGCCAGCTGCGACCCGGCGCTGGCGCAGGCGCTGCTGCGCATCGGGCAGTCCGACCCGGCGTACACCGCGGTGCTCAACGGCCGGTTCAAGGGCGGCCACATCACGCGGCACTACGGCGATCCCGCGCGCAACGTGCACGCGGTGCAGCTGGAGATGACGCAGTGCAGCTACATGCAGGAAGCCTTGCCGTTCCACTACCTGCCCGAGGTGGCGGCCGGCGTGCAGCCCGTGCTGCACCGCATGCTGGAGGCGGCGCTGCAATTTGCCCGCACCCGGGTGCGGGCGTAAGGCCGCGCCAGGAGCGGCCTTACGCGCCGGCCGCACCGCGGGAAGAAGGGGCGGTGCGGCGCCCGCGGCGTCAGGCCGCCGCGTCGATCCGAAGTTGCACGGAATCGTCCAGATAGATGGGCGTGACCTTGAAGCCGTTGACCGTGATGCTGCCGAACGTCCCGCGCACCGGGGCGCCACGCACCAGCGTGAGGGTCGATCCGATCGTTGGCGTGAAGCCCGAGCGGAAGGCGATGCGCAGGGTGCCCGCCAGCGTGACCGGGCCGGCGGCCTGCAGCTGGCCGGCGCCGTTGGCGCCCACGCGCAGTTCCAGCGTGCTGCTGCTGCCCAGGGTGAAGGCGCCGCCGATGGCCAGTTCCGCCGACGTGTTGCCGATCAGCGTGCCGCCGCTCAGGTACACGTCGCCTTGCCCCAGCGCGCTGCTGCTGTCGGCCCGCACGGCGCCCGCGGCCACTTCCGTGCCCCCGGTGTAGCGGTTCGCGCCCGCCAGCACGAGCGTGCCGCTGCCGCGCTTGGTGAGCTTGCCGGCGCCCGCAATGGGATTGCGCCAGGCGTCCAGTGCGTTGAAGTCGCCCTGCGCCGCGTCCATGGTCACCGCCACGTCGCCGTTGAAGGCGCCGTAGCCGTCGCCGGCCGCGAACAGGTTCAGGCGCCCCCAGCCTTCGGCGTCGTCCAGCACTGGGTAGCCCGAGGCGATCGCGGTGGTCTTGAGCACCACGCGGCGCTGGCCCGCATCCAGGTAGGGGAAGCGTGTTTCCAGCAGCACCTCGGCGCTCTTGGGCACGACGGCCGGGCGCGTGGTGTCGCCGATGGGGGCGAAGCCGAACGTCATGCGGCGCAGGTACTCGGCCTGGTTGGTGGCGCGGTCGGCGAAACGGTCGGCCGTGGTGGCCTGCGAATGGGCGATCTGCAGGAATTCCTCCGGCGTGCGCGCACCCACCGCCGCCATCAGCGTGCTGCGGGCCTGGGCCACGGCAGCGGCCTTGCGCGGCGCGTTCGCGCCGGTGGCGATGCTGGCGGCCGCCACGGCCTGGCCGTGCACGCGGCCGCTGATCACATCCAGGGGCGAGTGCATGCCGGCCAGGATGCGGCTTTCGCCCAACTCCAGCCCGCGCGCCAGCATTTCCTGGAACCGCTCCGGCACCAGGTAGGCCATGGCGATGGCATCGCGCACACCCTCGGCGGTGTGGCCGCTGGTGAAGCCGCCGTCGGTGGCTGGGGTGGTGCTCCTGGCGGGCACCAGGGCCGGCACGATCTGCACATTGGCGCTCCAGCGCCACGGGCGGGCGTATTTGTAGAAGCGCTTGGCTGGCTCGGTCGAGCCGTTGTCGCCGATGCCGCCGATGAAGTCCACCACCGTGCCGAAGCCCGCATTGGCGCTGCCGCCCACGCCGGCGTTGTTGCCGGTGTCGTTGTAGAGCACCGTGGTCGCATCCGCGGGAATGCCCGAAATGCTGGTCTTTTGCTGCGCCGCGGTGCGCCATGCATTGGTCAACGGGCCCAGGCCATCGGTCACGCTGTAGGCCTTGCCGCGCCGGTCGTCTTCGTAGGCCAGGCGTTCCTGGGCCGCGGTGCGGCGCGCCGTGGCGTCCACTACGTACTGGATGTTGCGGGTGTGCACCTGCGCGTTCAGCACCGTGCCGTCGGTCGAGTCGCCGGGAATGCCGGTCCAGGCTGCCGGCTTGATCGCGGGGAAGGCGCCGTTGGCATCGGCTGTGACGCCGGCATCCACCAGCAGCGTGCTGGGCTTCCAGATGTCGAGAAAGCCTGACAGCACCCGAACGCCGGCGTTGGTGGCCAGCGTGGCGTAGCGGGCATCGCCGCGCTGGTTGGTGAAGGCGAAGTCCACGAACGGGGGCGTGGTCGATTCATTGGGCACCGGCGCCGAATCGGCATACCCCAGGCCGCGCGGCGCATCCGGTGGTGCGGCATCGGAACCCCCGCCGCCACAGGCGGAGAGCGCGAATGCGGCGGCAAGCGCCAGGATCAGGGTGCGTCGGGGCAGGGGCAGCGTCATGGGGAGCAGGCAGGTTGGAAAGGCGAGGGCGAAAACGGGTGTGCGCAGGCCGCTCGCGGCCTGCTGCGGCTGCACTCTAGGGTCGCGCTGTGACAGCGCCATGACGCCGCACGCCAATCATTTCCCCGCAAAGGGCCGCGGCGGAGTAGCATGCGCCATGGACATCGCCCCCACCCTCGCGCCTGCGGTCGCGGAAAAGCCCGCAGCCCTGCCTGGATGGGGAGAGTTCTTTCACATGCCGCTGTTTCGGCCCGGCACCGCGGTGCGCATGGGCGACCAGTGGGAAACCGTGAGCCACGTGGCCTTGCGCCGCCAGGAACTGGCCATCTACCTCGTGGGCCACGAGGCGTCCGTCTCCCCCAGCCGGCTCTTCCTGGCACCCAGCGCGTTCACCACCGTGCGCAAGCGCTGAAGTCTCCCGGCATCCCGCTTCATGCAAAAGCCGGGCCGGCCGACTCAGGCCTGGGTCATCCAATCGCTCAGCCGGCCGGCCGCTCGGCCATGGCCTCGCCCAGCCGCACGGGCCGGGCAGGGGCCCATTGCTCCGAAAACCGCACCGCACCGCGCTGAAACAGAAGCACCACGGTGGAGCCCAGCAGGAAGCGGCCCATTTCCTCGCCCTGGCGCAGCACGATCTGCCGGTCGGCATAGTCCCAGTGGCGCAGCTCGCCGCTGCGCGGCGGGTTGACCTGACCGTGCCACACCGTGGCCATGCTGCCCACGATGGTCGCGCCCACCAGTACGAGCACCATCTTTCCCAAAGGCGTGTCGAACACGCACACCACGCGCTCGTTGCGCGCGAACAGGCCGGGCACGCCCCGCGCAGTGACCGGGTTCACCGAAAAAAGGTCGCCCGGCACATGCACCATGCGTAGCAAGGTGCCGTCGCAGGGCATGTGGATGCGGTGGTAGTCGCGGGGGCTCAGGTAAATGGTTGCGAAGCTGCCGTTGTCGAACTGCGCGGCCAGCGCCGCATCGCCGCCCACCAGGGCCGTGGTCGAGTAGCGATGACCCTTGGCCTGGAAGATCTGGTCCTGGTCGATGGGACCGAACTGGCTGATCGCCCCATCCACCGGGCAGACCGCGGCCGCCGCGGCGAGCGGGCGCACACCGGGGCGCAGGGCGCGGGTGAAGAAGTCGTTGAACGTGGCGTATGCGGCCGGGCGGGGCTCGACCGCCTCGCTCATGTCCACCCGGTAACGGGCAATGAAACGCTCGATCGCGGCCGTGGTGCGGGGGCCGCCCTGCGCCCGTGCAAGCCGCCCCGCCAGCGCCGTCAGCGCCTGTTTGGGAAGTAGATATTGAGGCAGTACGGCAAGGCGGTCTGACAAGGTGGACTTCCTGAGCGGTTGGGGTGCGAGGCATTCTACCGAGCGCGCCTGCGGGCCCGCCGTGCGCCTTGACGCTGCATGCGCAGGCCATCTGGCGCCAGATGCCGAAACGAAGTCAGTCGGGGCTGCTGTCAAATCGAAGCCATAACCACGGGGTGCAACCGGCCCGGTGCATGGGCCGGGGAGCGGCGCAGTGGTGTATCGGCACTATTCCACACGATTCCTTACTACGTTACAATGGTGCGGTTTTGCGCAGCGCCTCGCTGCCGCTGCTGTGTGTGGAAGCCGCCCCGCCGGCCTTTTCCGACCGATGCGCCATGGGGCGCAGTGACCACCCCCGCTTGCTGTGCACCGCGCCTGGATCTCTTGCGAGATGGGCCGACATTCCGGTTGCAGTTTCGCGCAGGCCCCGATACCTCCTATTACTGTTTGAAGATTGACTTGAAATCATGGCCAAAGAAGAACTGATTGAAATGCAGGGCTCCGTGACGGAAGTCCTGCCCGATTCCCGCTTTCGCGTCACGCTGGACAATGGCCATCAACTGATCGCCTACACCGGCGGCAAGATGCGCAAGCACCACATCCGCATTCTTGCCGGCGACAAGGTCTCGCTGGAAATGTCCCCCTACGACCTGTCCAAGGGCCGCATCACCTTCCGCCACCTCCCAGGCCGTGGCCCGGGTCCTTCGTCGCGGTGATTTGGAAAAAAACTGGCAAATTTCCTTGAATCTTCCAAATACGGCTGTGATGCAGGGTTAGAATACTAGTTGTCGGAGCGTAGCGCAGCCTGGTAGCGCATCTGCTTTGGGAGCAGAGGGTCGCGAGTTCGAATCCCGCCGCTCCGACCATTGATTCAAGGGGTTAGGTCATTTGACCTGACCCCTTTTGTCTTTTTGAATTTCCCTCTCCAGTATTTCCTTTGCTGCAGTTTCCCGCGTCCATGGCAGGCGCGAGAAGGTCAGCCCCGGGTGCGGAGCAGTCTCAGGATCCATTCGCGCTGGTGTGCCAACCGCTCCGCTTCTTCCTCTTCCATGAGGAAGGGTAAATCCGGCGCGCTGGCTTCGGGAGTCGCATGCTCGAACACCATGCGCAATGCTGCAGGCTCCTGGTGCAATATCACCAGGGCCTGGGCCAGCATATTCAGCGGTTGCACCTGGGTCGTGACGTTGGCGAGTGCGCTTTTGAGCGTTCTGATTTCCTCGCGCAGCAGTTCTATTTCTGCTTGTGGATGATTGTCCATAATGCCTCCTCGGTCCCATGCTAGAACGGGGCCATAAGGCCAACAAGCTGAAATTGCATCCAGCACCACGGTAGGCCCACCCTGAGGCTCAGCCATGGCAGCGCCTGGACCGATCGCTCCACCATTTCCCACTCTTCCAAAGCACATGGCAACGTCCCGTCCGTTTTCCCCCTTTGGCTCTTCTACGCGCACCGGCGGGGCGCGCATGGAGGGCGTGGACGCCTTGCGGGGCGTGGCCATGGTGTGGATGACGGTCTTCCATTTCTGTTTCGACCTCAGCCACTTTGGGTACTGGCCGCAGAATTTCCGTGCCGATCCTTTCTGGACGACCCAGCGGACAGCCATCGTGGCGCTCTTTCTCTTTTGCGCGGGGCTGGGGCAGGCACTGGCTTGGCAGCAGGGCCTCGGATGGGCCCGCTTCTTCAAGCGCTGGCTGCAGATCGTGGGATGCGCCCTGCTGGTCACCGCAGGGTCATCCCTGATGTTTCCGCAGAGCTTCATCCATTTCGGCGTCTTGCACGGGATGGCCGCCATGCTCCTCGTCGCGCGATGCACGGCGGGGTGGGGCGCCTGGCTCTGGCCTGCCGGCGCGATGGCCGTGGCACTTCCCTCTGTCGCAGGGTGGGCGCTGACGGAGGGGCCGCTGGCGGCCGGGGCGCCCACGTTCAACGGCTATGCGCTCAACTGGCTGGGACTGGTGTCGCGCAAGCCTTTCACCGAAGACTACGTGCCGGTGCTGCCCTGGCTGGGCGTGATGTGGTGGGGCCTGGCGAGCGGGCAATGGGTGCTGCAACAGCGCCCACAATGGATGATGGCCACTCTGCCCCGGGGGCTGTCGCCGCTGGCGGTGCTGGGGCGCTGGAGCTTGAGCTATTACATGCTGCACCAGCCAGTCATGATCGGCCTGCTCATGGCGGCATCCTGGGTACTGGGCCGTTCCTAGGAAAAGGGGAAAAGGCCCGGTCCCAAAAGCAGAACGCGGCCCGTGAGGCCGCGTCGAGACGAGAGCGTGTCGGCTCGGCAGGTGACTGCCAATCCGCCGGCTAAGAGCGATTATTCGATCTTGGCCTTCGTGCGCAGTTCTTCCTGGAACTTCGCCAGCTTCTGCTGCTGCAGTTGCTGCGCCACCTGGGGCTTCACTTCTTCCAGCTTGGGCAGCTTGGCTTCGCGCACATCGTCCAGGCGGATGATGTGCCAACCGAACTGGGTCTTGACCGGCGTCTGGGTCATCTGGCCCTTGTTCAGCTTGACCAGCGCTTCGGTGAACTCGGCCACGTAGCTGCTCGGAGCCGACCAGTCCAGGTCGCCGCCACGGGCGCCGGATCCGGGGTCCTTGGACTGCTTCTTGGCGATGTCTTCAAACTTGGCGCCCTTCTTGATGGACGCGATGATGGCCTTGGCCTGGTCTTCCTTTTCCACCAGGATGTGGCTGGCCTTGTATTCCTTGCCGGTGTTGGCGGCAACGAACTTGTCGTATTCGGCCTGGATTTCGGCGTCGGTGACGGGGTTGGCCTTTTGGTAGTCGGCGAACAGTTCGCGGATCAGGATGGTCTGGCGGGCCAGTTCCATCTGGACCTTGTAGTCGGGCGAGGCTTCGAGGCCGCGCTTCTGGGCTTCCTGCAAGAAGATTTCGCGGGCGATCACTTCTTCCTTGATCTGGCCTTCGACCTCGGGGGTCACGGGGCGGCCAGAGCGTTCCACTTGCTGCTTCAGGACCTCGGCGCGTTCCTTGGGAACGGCCTTGCCATTCACAACGGCGAGGTTTTGAGCGTAGACGGGAAAGGCCGTCGCGCCCAGCACGGCAGCGGCCACGAGGCCGGACAAGAGCTTTTTCTTCATTGGGGAGTCCACAAAAAGGAAATGAGTTGCAGCCGTTTGGGCCGCAAGTCCGACAAATAGGGCCGGATCAAAGAACTTCAATGGCTATGGCGTGAGCGCCCTGGTCAATAAATTCTTGCAGCGCATCATACACAAGGCGATGTTGTGCCACGCGGGGTTTGCCTGTAAACAAAGGTGACGAAATCCGCACCCGGAAATGGGTGCCGAAACCCGTTCCGTTGGCCCCGACATGGCCTGCATGGGCGGCGCTTTCGTCCAGCACCTGCAGCGCGGAAGGGTTCAGCCGCTCCCGCAGCCGGGCCTCCATGGCCTCGGCGGTGATGGCCAGCGCCGTCATGGCTGCACGTCCTTGCGGGCCGCCTCGGGCGTGGTCTTGGGCACGGCCTTGGTGTCGTCTTCCTTCATATAGCGGCTCAGGTACAAAGCCTGGCCGATGACGAACACCGCCATCAGCCCGATGCCGCCGAACAGCTTGAAGTTGACCCAGGTGTCGGTGTCGAAGCGGTAGGCCACCCACAGGTTGACCAGACCCATCACGGCGAAGAACCCGGTCCAGCTCCAGTTCACGGTGCGCCAGGCGGTGTCGGGCAATTCCATCTGCGCGCCCATCAGGGAGCGGATCAGGTTCTTGCGGAAGAACAGCTGGCCGATCAGCAGCGCCGAGCCCATCAGCCAGTACAGCACGGTGGGCTTCCACTTGATGAAGGTCTCGCTGTGCGAGAGCAGCGTGGCGCCGCCGAACACCACGATGACGCCCAGGCTCACCCACTGCATGGGCTCGACCTTGCCGTTCTTGTACCGCAGGTAGCCGATCTGCAGCACGGTGGCGGCGATGGCCACGGCCGTGGCCGTGTAGATGCCCCACAGCTTGAAGGCCGCGAAGAACAGGATGATGGGAAAGAAGTCGATCAGCAGTTTCATGGGGGAGGGCTGGAGCGTGGGCGGGCGTTGCCGCCGTTCAGGAGGAGCCGGGCTCGAAATCGAGCGATGCGGAGTTCATGCAGTAGCGCAGGCCGGTGGAGGCGGGGCCGTCCTCGAACACGTGGCCGAGGTGGGCCCCGCATTGTGCACAAACCGTCTCCGTCCGGACCATGCCATGGCTGCGGTCCACGATCTCCTTGATCGAGCCCGGCACCGCCTCGGAAAAGCTGGGCCAGCCGCAGCCGGCGTCGAATTTGGTGCCGGAGTCGAACAGCTTGGCGCCGCAGCACACGCAGTGGTAGCTGCCGTCGGCCCAGTGCGCTTCGTACTTGCCGGTGAAAGGGCGCTCGGTGGCGGCGTGGCGGGTGACTTGCCAGGCGACGGGCTCGGCGCCTTTGCTCTGCAGCAGGGCCTGCCATTCGGCATCGGTCTTTTTGATGGGAAAGGTCATGATGAGCAGCTGATTTCGATGGAGGAAGCCCAGTCGGGCGGGAAGTCGGCCCAGGCGTCGTGGCCCGGGTGTTCGTCGAACGGTTCGGCCAGCAGGGCCTGCAGGGTGTGAAGCGGCGCGAAGTCGCCTTGCGTGGCCGCGCGGATGGCCTGCTCGCCCAGGTGGTTGCGCAGCACGAATTTCGGATTGCATTTCAGCATCGAATCGGCCATATGCCGGGGATTTGATTGCCCTGGGTGCTCTGAAAATGATAGCAACCACGCCTCCCAGCCCGCCCGGTCGATGAACAGGTCGCGCACGGGTTCGAAGTCGCCGCTGGCCACGGCATGCGACAGGCGCCGCCAGAAGATGGGGTAGTCGACCCCGCCTTGGGCGAGCAGGTTGAGCAGGCCGTCCACCAGCGCAGCGTCGCCGTCGTGGACGGCCTGCAGCCCGAGCTTGCCGCGCATGCGCTGCAGGAACGCGGCCGGGAACGCGGTCTGGTAGGACGCGAGCGCTGCCTGCGCCAGCGCCACGTCCTCGATCAGCGGCAGCAGCGCCTGGCCCAGCCGAAACAGGTTCCAGTAGGCCACGTTGGGCTGGCGGTTGAAGGCATAGCGGCCCTGCGTGTCGCTGTGATTGCACACATGGCCCGGCACGAATGCGTCGAGAAACTGGAAGGGCCCGTAGTCGATCGTGAGGCCCAGGATGCTCATGTTGTCGGTGTTCATCACCCCGTGGCAAAAGCCCTGCGCCTGCCAGTGGGCGAGCAGTTCCGCCGTGCGCTCGCTCACCGTCTGGAGCAGGGCGGCGTAGGGGTTGCCGCCCGGCGCGTCCGGGCCACGGCACTCCGGGTAGTAGCGGTCGATGACGTAGTCGGCCAGCGTGCGCAGCTGCGGCAGCAGGTCGCGTGCCGCGAAGTGCTCGAAGTGCCCGAAGCGGATGAAGCTCGGCGCGGTGCGGGTCACGACGGCGGCGGTCTCCACCACCTCGCGCTGCACCGGGGCGGGCGAGCCGGTCAGGGCCAGCGCCCGCGTGGTGGGCACGCCCAGCGCATGCATGGCTTCGCTGCACAGGAATTCGCGGATGCTCGAGCGCAGCACGGCACGGCCATCGCCCCCCCGCGAATACGGCGTGCGCCCGGCGCCCTTGAGCTGTACCTCCAGGCCGCCGTCGGTCTCGCCCAGCAGGATGGCGCGGCCATCGCCCAGTTGCCCCGCCCAGACCCCGAACTGGTGGCCGCTGTACACCGTGGCCAATGGCTGCATGCCCGACAGCAGCGCGTTGCCCGAACACACCTGCAGCGCCGCGTCGGAGGCCAGCCAGGCGGCGGGCACGCCCAACTGCTGTGCGGCATCCAGGCTCGTGGCCACCCAGTGCGGGGCGGGGAGGGGGGTGGGCACCAGTTCGGTGAAGAAATCCGGGCCCAGCGCTGCAAAGCCGTTGCGCCATTCGAGGCTGGACGCGGGCGCCGTCGCGGCGGTGGGAAGGGGGGCGTTCATCTGCCGAATTGTCTCCGACCCGCTTTGCCACGCGCGGCGAGGGGGCTTGGGCGCCCGGGGCCGCGGCGGCGGCTGTCAAGCTGGCGACAGATGCGGGCGCGGTGCGTGGCGCCCCCAGGGCGGCAGCACACAGGGCGCACGGTAGGATGCCGCGGAACCATTCACAACGACAACCCAAGGAGCCAACATGCTGGGCCTGATGCAGAGTCAACCCTTGCTGATTTCCACGCTGATCGAATTCGCCGAGCGCCACCACGGCGACGTGCAGATCGTGTCGCGCCGCTTCGAGGGCGACATCCACCGCTACACCTACCGCGACATGGCGGTGCGGGCGCGGCGGCTGGCCAATGTGCTGGACGGCATGGACCTGGCAGCCGGCGACCGCGTGGCCAGCCTGGCCTGGAACGGCTACCGCCACATGGAGATGTACTACGGCGTGAGCGGCTCGGAGCGGGTGATGCACACCATCAACCCCCGCCTGCACCCCGAGCAGATCGCGTGGATCGTCAACCACGCCGAAGACCGGGTGCTGTGCTTCGACATGACCTTTCTGCCCATCGTGCAGGCCGTGCACGCCAAGTGCCCCACGGTGCGCCAGTGGGTGGCGCTGTGCGATGCCGACCAGCTGCCCGCCGACAGCGGCATCCCCGGCCTGCTGAGCTACGAAGCCTGGATCGGCGAAGCCCCCGACACCTACGTGTGGCCCACGTTCGACGAGAACACCGCCTCCAGCATGTGCTACACGAGCGGCACCACCGGACACCCCAAGGCGGTGCTCTACAGCCACCGCTCGACCCTGCTGCACGCGTATGCCGCCGCGCTGCCGGACGTGATGGGCCTGTCGGCCAGCGATGCGGTGCTGCCCGTAGTGCCGATGTTCCACGTCAATGCCTGGGGGCTGCCGTACTCGGCGCCGCTGGTGGGCGCCAAGGTGGTCTTTCCCGGCCCGGCGCTGGACGGCAAATCGGTCTATGAGCTGATGGAGGCCGAGGGCGTGACTTTCGCCGCTGGCGTGCCCACCGTGTGGCAGATGCTGCTCAACCACGTGAAGGCGGGTGGCCTGCGCTTCGGCCAACTGAAGCGCACCGTGATCGGCGGGTCGGCCTGCCCGCCGGCCATGATCCAGTCGTTCCAGGACGACTACGGTGTGCGCGTGCTGCACGCGTGGGGCATGACCGAGATGAGCCCGCTGGGCACGCTGTGCTCGCTCAAGAACAAGCACCTGGCGCTGCCGCGCGGCGAGCAGATGCAGATCCTCATGAAGCAGGGCCGCGCGATCTACGGCGTGGACATGAAGATCGTGGACGGCGACGGCCACGAACTGCCCTGGGACGGCAAGACCTATGGTGACCTGCTGGTCAAGGGCCCATGGATCGTCGAGAACTACTACCGCGGCGAGGGCGATCCGCTGGTGCCCGATGCGCAGGGCCGCGGCTGGTTCCCCACGGGCGACGTCGCCACCATCGATGCCGACGGCTACATGCAGATCACCGACCGCAGCAAGGACGTGATCAAGTCCGGGGGCGAGTGGATCAGCTCCATCGACATCGAGAACATCGCCATGGCCCACCCGGCCGTCGCCATGGCCGCGT
Organism: Acidovorax sp. KNOB132; assembly: GCF_057541515.1. NCBI lineage: Bacteria > Pseudomonadati > Pseudomonadota > Betaproteobacteria > Burkholderiales > Comamonadaceae > Acidovorax > Acidovorax sp. KNOB132. The sequence goes on along the minus strand of NZ_BAAJYT010000014.1, from coordinate 38,681 downwards.
GCGTGGGCATGCCGCACCCCAAGTGGGATGAGCGGCCCATCGTGGCGGTGGTCAAGCGCCCGGGCGCGGAGGTGACGCGCGAGGAACTGCTGCAGTTCTACGCGGGCAAGACCGCCAAGTGGCAGATCCCGGACGATGTGCTGTTCGTGGACGCGATCCCGATCGGCGCCACGGGCAAGATGCTCAAGGCCAAGCTGCGCGAGCAGCTCAAGGACTACCGCCTGCCGGGCCTGTGACGCACGCCGATGCGGCGAGGGGGGTGGCCGCGAGAGGCCGCCGCCCAGTCGCATGCGGGATAGCGGATAGGGTGAATCCCTGAGCATCTCCTCTGTGGCGTGCCTTACGCTGCGCCCTGTTCCATTCAAGAACCCAAGAGGAGACAAGCGATGAGATTTGCTATCAAGGCTGTAGCTGCATCCGCAATCCTGGTGAGCGCTGGCGGCGCGTTCGCTCAAAAGGGCGACACGGTGAAGATCGCCTGGCTCGACCCGCTGTCCGGCCTCATGGCGGCGGTGGGGACCAACCAGCTCAAGAGCTTCCAGTTCCTCTCGGAGGAGTTCAACAAGAAGAACGCGGCGGGTGTGAAGTTCGAGATCATCGGCATCGACAACAAGCTCAGCCCGCAGGAAACCACCAGCGCCCTGCGCTCTGCCATGGACCAGGGCGCGCGCTACGTGGTGCAGGGCAACGGCTCCGGCCCGGCGCTGGCCATCATCGACGCGCTGGAAAAGCACAACGCGCGCAACCCCGGCAAGGAGGTCATGTACCTCAACTACGCCGCCGTGGACCCCGACCTCACCAACAGCAAGTGCAGCTACTGGCACTTCCGCCTGGATGCCGACACCTCGATGAAGATGGAGGCCATGACCACCTTCATGAAGGACCTGCCCGAGGTCAAGAAGGTGTACCTCATCAACCAGAACTACTCGCACGGCCAGCAGGTCTCCAAGTTCGCGAAGGAGAACCTGGCGCGCAAGCGGCCCGACGTGCAGATCGTGGGCGACGACCTGCACCCGCTGGCCCAGGTGCGCGATTTCGCGCCCTACATCGCCAAGATCAAGCAGTCCGGCGCCGACAGCGTGATCACCGGCAACTGGGGCTCGGACCTGGCCCTGCTCATCAAGGCCGCCAACGATGCGGGGCTGGCCAACGTCAACTTCTACACCTACTACGGCGGCGTGACGGGCAGCCCCACGGCCATGGGCGCGGCGGCGGCGGGGCGCGTGTACATGGTGTCGTACAACCACCTGAACCTGCCCGGCGACATCGGCCGCGTGGTCACCGAGTACAAGAAGAAGTTCAACGACGACATGTACACCGGTGCCGTGTACCACGCCTTCGCCATGCTGGATGCCGCCTTCGTGAAGGCCAAGTCCACCGACCCGGTGAAGGTGGCCCCCGTGCTGGAGGGCATGAAGTTCAACAGCTTCAACGGCGAGGTCGAGATGCGCAAGAGCGACCACCAGCTGCAGCAGGGCCTGTTCGTCTCCAAATGGGAGAAGGCCGGCGGCAAGTACCCCAACGATGCGGAAAATACCGGCTACACCTTCGTGCCGGTGAAGTACTACGAGCCCTACGTGGCCAGCACGCCCACCTCGTGCCAGATGAAGCGGCCCTCCTGATCCGGGCATCCGATTTCATTGCTGTGAGACCTTGGGCCCGGGGTTCCTCGGGCTCTTTTTTTTAACCGTGCGGGCGCTGTTCTTCGATGAATCTTGAGTTTTTCGTGATCTCGCTGCTCAACGGCGTCAGCTACGGGCTGCTGCTGTTCATGCTCAGTTCGGGGCTCACCCTCATCTTCAGCATGATGGGCGTGCTCAACTTCGCCCACACCAGTTTCTACATGCTGGGGGCCTACATCGCCTACACCTTGTCCGGCCTGGTCGGCTTCTGGGTGGCGCTGTTCGTGGCGCCGCTGCTGGTGGGCGCGCTCGGTGCGGCGTTCGAGCGCTACGCGCTGCGCCGCGTGCACCAGTACGGCCATGTGCCCGAACTGCTGGTGACCTTCGGCCTGTCGTACCTGGTGCTGGAGGTGGTGCAGCTGGTGTGGGGCCGCTCCACCGTGCCCTATGGCCTGCCCGCGCAGTTGCAGGGGCCGCTCTTCACGCTGTATGGCACGCAGTTCCCGAAGTCGCGGTCGTTCGTGATGCTGGTGGCGCTGCTGATGCTGCTGTCCGTGTGGCTGCTGCTCACCCGCACGCGCATCGGCCTGGTGATCCAGGCCGCGCTCAAGCACCCCGACATGGTCGAGGCGCTGGGCCACAACGTGCCGCGCGTGTTCATGCTGGTGTTCGGGGGCGGCTGCGCGCTCGCCGGGCTGGCGGGCGTGATCGGCGGCAACACCTACGTCACCGAGCCGGCCATGGCGGCCTCGGTGGGCTCGATCATCTTCGTTGTCGTCGTCGTGGGCGGCATGGGGTCGCTGGCCGGGGCCTTCCTTGCCTCGCTGCTGATCGGCGTGCTGCAGACCTTCGCGGTGGCGCTGGACTATTCGCTGGCGCATGCGCTGCGCGCGGCCGGCATGGCGGTGACCGAGCAGACCTTCGGCTGGCCGCTGCTCAAGCTCACCGTGTCGCAGGTGGCGCCCATCCTGCCGTACCTGCTGCTGGTGCTGATCCTCATCTTCCGGCCCAAGGGCCTGCTCGGCACGCGGGAGGACTGAACCCATGCGCTCCCACACCTCCTCGCCGCCGGCCTACCGGTTCAAGCCGCTCAACATCGGGCGCATCGTCATCTGGGGCCTGTTCGCGGCCGCGCTCATCGTGGCGCCCATGCTGTTCACCAGCAGCCTGGCGCTCACCATGCTGTCGCAGATCGGCTACCTCATCGTCATCTGCCTCTCGTACAACATGCTGCTGGGGCAGGGCGGCATGCTGAGCTTCGGCCATGCCGTGTACACCGGCCTGGGCTCGTTCATCGCCATCCATGCGATGAACCTGGCCGGCAAGGGCGCGGTGCCCATTCCGCTGGTGTTCATCCCGCTCGTGGGCGGGCTGGCGGGGCTGTTCTTCGCCGTGCTGCTGGGTTTCGTCACCACCAAGAAGTCGGGCACCACCTTCGCCATGATCACCCTGGGCATCGGCGAGCTGGTGGCGTCCATGGCGCTGATGTTCCCCGAGTTCTTCGGCGGGGAGGGCGGCATCACCACCGACCGCGTGTACGGCAAGGGGTTCATGGGCATCACCTTCGGCCCGGCCATCCAGGTGTACTACCTGATCGCGGCCTACTGCTTCGTGTGCACCGCGCTCATGTTCGCCTTCACCGGCACGCCGCTGGGCCGCATCCTGAACGCGGTGCGCGACAACCCCGAGCGCGTGGAGTTCATCGGCTACAACACGCAGCGCGTGCGCTACTTCGCCTTCATCATCGCGGGCTTCTTCGCGGGCGTGGGCGGGGGGCTGGCGGCGATCAACTTCGAGATCGTCACCGGCGCCGACAGCGTGAGCGTGCTGCGCTCGGGCGGCTACCTGCTGTTCACCTTCCTGGGTGGGGCCACCTTCTTCTTCGGGCCCATCATCGGCGCGGTGCTGCTGGTCTTCGCCTCGGTGCTGCTGTCCGAGCTGTCCAAGGCCTGGCTGCTGTACCTGGGCCTCGTGTTCCTGTTCATGGTGATGTATGCGCCCGGCGGCATCGCCAGCCTGATCATGATGAACCTGCGCGTGGCCAAGTACGGCCGGCTGCGCACGCTGTGGGTGTCGTACCTGGCCCTGGGCGGCACGGCCCTGGTGGCGGTGCTGGGCGCGGCCTGCATGGTGGAGATGACCTACCACCTGCAGCTCAATTCGGCGCTCGGGCCGCAGATGAACTTTCTCGGCGCCACGCTGAACGCGCGGGCCCTGTCCAGCTGGTTCGGGGCGGGCTTCGTGCTGCTGGTGGGCCTCGGCCTGTTCGAGACCGTGCGGCGCCAGTTCCTGCAGCAATGGGGCGCCATCCAGGAAGCCATCGAGCAGGACATCAAGCGGGGGGAGGCCGCATGAGCGTGACCCCCATCAACACCCCCTACGCGCTGGAGTTGCGCGACCTGCACAAGCGCTTCGGCAAGACCGAGATCATCCGCGGCGCCAACCTGTGCGTGGCCCCGGGCGAGCGCGTGGCCATCATCGGCCCCAACGGCGCCGGCAAGTCGACGCTGTTCAACCTCATCAGCGGACGCTTCGGCGCCACCAGCGGCCAGGTGCTGCTGAATGGCCAGCGCATCGACGGCAAGGCGCCGTACGAGATCAACCGCATGGGACTGTCGCGCAGCTTCCAGATCACCAACATCTTTCCCAAGCTCAGCGTGTTCGAGAACCTGCGCTGCGGCGTGCTGTGGAGCCTGGGCTACCGCTACACCTTCCTGCGCTTTCTCTCGCGCCTGCACGATGCCAACGAGCGCGCCACGCAGCTCATGGAGCAGATCCGCCTGGACAAGAAGCGCGACACGCTGGCCATGAACCTCACCTATGCCGAGCAGCGCGCGCTGGAGATCGGCATCACCATCGCCGGGGGCGCCAACGTCATCCTGCTGGACGAGCCCACTGCCGGCATGAGCAAGAGCGAGACCGCGCGTTTCATCCGCCTCATCAAGGAAGTGACGGTGGGCCGCACGCTGCTCACCGTGGAGCACGACATGGGCGTGGTGTTCGGCCTGGCCGACAAGATCGCCGTGGTGGTCTACGGCGAGGTGATCGCTTTCGACACCCCCGAGGCCGTGCGCGCCAACCCGCGCGTGCAGGAGGCCTACCTGGGCTCGGCCGTGGCGGCAGCGCAGCAGGCGGAAGGACACTGAACCATGCTCAAGCTCGACAACCTGCACGCCTACTACGGCAAGAGCCACGTGCTGCACGGCGTCTCGTTCGGCGTGCAGCCGGGCGAGATCGTCGCGCTGCTGGGGCGCAACGGCTCGGGCCGCTCCACCACCGCCAAGGCCATCATGGGCCTGGTGGACTGGGAAGGCACGCTCGAATGGAAGGGCCAGCGCCTCGATGGCAAGAAAGCTTACGAGATCGCGCACCTGGGCCTGGGCTACGTGCCCGAAAGCCGCGACATCTTTCCCAACCTGACCGTGCACCAGAACCTGCTGCTGGGCCAGAAGGGCAAGGGCAAAGGCAGCCGCTGGAGCTTCGACGACATGTACGGCATGTTCCCGCGCCTGAAGGAGCGCCAGCACACCGAAGCCGGCGTCATGTCGGGTGGCGAGCAGCAGATGCTCACCCTGTGCCGCACGCTCATGGGCGACCCCGATCTCATCATCATCGACGAGCCCACCGAAGGGCTGGCGCCCAAGATCGTGGAGCTGGTGGGGCAGTACCTCATGGCGATCAAGGCGCGCGGCATCTCGGTGCTGCTTATCGAGCAAAAGCTCACCATCGCCATGACCATCTCCGACCGGGCGCTGGTGATGGGGCATGGGAGCATCGTTTTCGAGGGTACACCGCAGGGCCTGCGCGAGAACAGTTATGTGCGCAAGGAGTGGCTGGAGGTGTGAGGGGCGGGTGGGGTTGCTTTTGACGCAACCTGCCACCCTGTCCCGCTGAGGGCTCCTCTGGCCTATGGAGGACGCCCACGAGCATTCGCGCGACAAAAGCCACTCAAAACCATCGCAAGCAACACACTGATCGATGGTTAACAAATAGTTAATATTTGGCATGCATTTTTGGCCCGCGCCGGCCGCTCTGCCTTTAACATCCGCCCCAACAAAAAAGATGAAACGGGGAGGTTTCAATGAGCGCAGAAGGCGCGGCCATGTGCGTGCACGTCGGCGATGCACAGGTCTTGGCTTCGGCCATGGACAAGTCTAGGAGGGCGTGCCCAGGGATGCACACCAATCATGGCCGCAAGACCCAACGCAGCAGTGCATTACAGGGCCCGCGAAATCTTGCAACGCGCCCCCGACCGAGGCGGGTACGGGGCGAGGCGGAACATGCATCGAGCCCCTCTCCCACGCCTCAATGGCTGGCCTTGGCGGTGCGTTTGACGCGATGGGCATCTGCCATCTTCTTCCTGGCATTGGTTTCGATGGCCCATGCCCAGCGGCTGAGCCAACCGCCGGATGAAAACCGACAAATCATCCAGAAGATGTTGGAAGCCCCAGAGGCCGAAATCGACCTGTCCAGAGCCAAATTGGTCATCGACCGAATGATGGACCCCAGTGTCGATGTCGATGCGACATTGGAACGATTGAATGAGATGGCGCGGGGGATTCGAAAGACGCTGCCCACAGGGGCGTCCAAACGCTTGATCTTGGATGCCTTGCGTTTTCACATCTATCAGCCCAACGAGTGGAACGAGCGGCGGCCATTTCAGTACGACCTGGAAGATCCGTACGGACGCAATATCAAAAACAAACTGTTGCCCAACTACCTGAGAACAAAAAAGGGTAACTGTGTCTCGATGCCGTTGCTGTTCATCTTCCTGGGCCAGCGGCTGGGTCTGGACGTCAGCTTGGCGGCCGCCCCCAACCATCTGTTCGTGCAATGGCGAGACAGCGACGGCAAGTTGTACAACCTGGAAACGACCAGCGGCGCCGGCTTTACGCGGGACGCCTGGCTGCGCCAGCAGTCTCCCATGACCGATATCGCTTTGAAATCGGGGATTTACATGCGGCCCATGTCCAAGAAAGAGGCCATTGTCGCCATGGCAGAAACGCTGATGGCGTTTTATGAAAAGCAGGATCAGCCTTATCGGCATGCCGAGATGGCTCAATTTTTGTTGAAATACAGTCCCAATGACATTTGCGCGCTTCTGAATCTGTTAGCTGCGACGCAGGAAATCCGAAAGCGAGAGTTTATTAGAAAATATCCTGGTCCCAGTGATATACCGATGAGTGAGCGCCCACGGCTCCTGATACTGGATGATCAACTCAAGTCAATTTACGATCGGGCTTATGGGCTGGGTTGGCGGCCGTTGGAAATTTCTGCCAAAAATGGATACGGCGCAAATGCAAAATTTCAAAATTAGGAGAGGGAGAATCGCGATGAAATGGTTTAAATATATATTGCTTGTTAGTTTTTTGAGCTTGTTGACACAAGGGCCTGCACTAGCACGGTATATACAGGCCGATCCGATCGGGCTGGATGGTGGGTGGAATCGTTTTGTGTATGTGGATGCCGACCCATTGTCCGATTTCGATCCTGATGGGCTCGTTAGAAGATTTCGCGATCCACTCGATCTGATGCTGCTAGAAGGTAATGGGGGAGGTGTGGGTGGTAGCGGCGGAATGAGCGGTGGCCTCACCTCTAACGCAGCGCGTAGAGAGGTTATGACCCGAGCTGGCATACCCACTAGTCAACAACCTGTTTCACAGTCTAGAAATTCTTCAGGCAGAGAATATTCCTATGATGTGCCGTCACCGGGTGGCGGAACTCGAAGAGTGTCTGTACAGCAACAAACTCTTGATAGAAGTCATATCAACCAGCCTCACTGGGAAGGTGGTCAAGTAAAGATCGATTCATCTACTGGACAGGTCCGCTATAACAACTATGGTTGCCCCGCATTGACGAATAGTAAATTCAAAGTGGATTATTAATTATGTTATCAAATGCTGAAAAAATAAGAAAAAAAATATTCATTTCAAAATATCTTGAAATGCTTTCAAAAATTGTGGGAAAGCCCGTTTTTGAGAAAGATATAGGAAGCATCGCCGATGCGAAGAGGATCCGCGCCCACAGTCAAGTATTCGAAGGGATGTATTCGAAAAAAATTGAATTGAATTTTTCAATACATGAAGCTGATAGGATTAAAAATATATTTAGTTATTTGCGTGCGGTCAATATTTCAAGTGTGTATTTGTGGGTGGAGAATTCCATTGACTGTGGCCTCTTGAAAATAGATTCATTGGCGGATGTCAATGTGGAGTATTTATTGGGTTCTACGGACTGGGAAATAATGGGTCTTTTGTCGGAAGACATGAAAGACTACTTGTTGTTGGAGATCAACGAGTATAGTGATGGATTGAAATTTGGGTTGGACGTCAAGGGGGCTAATTGGAGTGCCATTGATTTCTCGTCTATACTGTAACTGCATGCTCGCCCTTCATTTTTTTCGCTGGCTGCATAAAATTGCAAATAATTAAATGAAGATTTTAGAAGGCGAATTGTAAAATTTCCTACATGCTTTCTGTGAATCCAACGCGTGTTTCACATTGGTTCAATATTTCCAAAGCTGCCGTACTGGCGTATCGATTTTCAAAATCTTTGATCAGCCGAATAAACTGGCCTACAAAATTGCCAGAAGCGATGGTTGTATTTTGTTTTTCGATCCTGATGAAGAAGAGTTTGGGCTGGCCTATCAATCGAAAAATGAAATTGTTTGTGCAGAGTTGATCGGCGAGTTGATGTTCGCCATTCAGGAGATGAATCGTCGGCACGGAAGGAATATGAACCGGTCGTCGACTCAATGATGGAGAGCGTTTCATCGGTTGCCGCGGGCAGAGTGAAAATCCCACGAGACCGCTCTCCTTTTCTCGCAGAGCGTCCCGTCACCGGGCTGCTGACGACCGTCAATGCACCGGCCGCCCCAGCCATTGGCTCGCCCTGGAGATCGCGTAATTCACCAGGCAGTACAGCGCCGCAACCACCAGGTACACCGGTACCAGCGAGTGGTAGTTGGCGATGAGCACCTTGGCGTTCTGCATGAGTTCGCCATAGGTGACGACGTAGCCGAAGGTGGTGTCCTTGACCACGATGACCAGTTGCGCGACCAGCGCCGGGACGATGTAGCGCAGCGCCTGGGGAAAGACGACGACGGAAAAGACCTGGACCTCGGTCAGCCCCAGGCTTCGCGCGGCGTCGGTCTGGCCGCGGGGAACGGCGAGCACGCCCGCGCGGTACACCTCGGCCACGACGGCTGCGGTGCTCAGGCCGACGGGCAGGGTCAGCATCCAGTAGGTGCTGAGTTTGATCCCGGCCGAGGGCAGTACCAGAAAGCACACGTAGATGAGCAGCAGCGTCGGCGTGCCGCGCAGGAACTCGATGGCCGCGGTGCTGGGCCAGCGCACGAGCCGCGACCGCGCCCGGCGGCCCACCATCAGCACGAGGCCGAGGGTCAGCGCGATGACGGCGGCCATCGCCGCCGAGGCCAGCGTGCCGAGCAGGCCCTTGGCCAGGAAGGCCCAGGTCGAGGGCCAGGCGAAGAATTTCCAGAACCGGGCGTCGAGCTGCCCCGCCGAGTGGAACCTGAACGCGACCGCCGCCGCCAGCAGGAGCAGCAGGGCCGCCGCGGCCCCGCTTGCGACACGCGCGACGGTTTGGGCCCGGGGGCTGGGCGCCCCGAACAGGATGTCTTCGAGGGGGCGGCTCATCGCAGGATTCGCACCTTCTTTTCCAGGGCGGCGCCGGCCCAGGCGATCAGCAGCCCGGACGCCACGTACATCGCGGCGGCCACTGCGAACGCGGCCATGCCGGCCGCGGAGTCGTTGGCGATCTTGGACACGAGCGTGGTGAGTTCCCGGCCCGGAAACGGCACCTGCGATGCCAGCGAAGTGGACAGCATCAACGCAATGAGCAGCGAGGTCATCGGTTGCACCACCGCGCGCAGCGCTTGCGGCAGCAGCACCGCCGAGACGATGCGCATCGGGCGCATGCCCAGGCTGAGGGCGGCCTCGATCTGGCCGCCGGCGACGGTGTTGATGCCCGAGCGCAGGTAGTCCGCCGTGAACGCGGAGCAGACCAGTGTCAACGTCAGGATGACGGCGGGCTCATAGTCGAACAGCACGTTCAGGTCGGGCAGCGCGAACACGATGAAGATCAGCAGCGCGACAGTGGGAATGTTGCGGAAGATCTCGACGTAGACGGTCAGGACGAAGCGCAGCGGCGGCAGCGGCAAGAGGCGAAGCACCGTCACGGCCATGCCCAGCAGGAAGCCGGGCACGAACGACAGGACCGTGAGCTTCCACGTCAGCAAAAGGGCCTGCCCGAAGGCAGGCCCGTGGTCGGCCAGTAGCCGGGAGACCTCGCCCATCGGGGGTCAGGGCAGGGCGGGGGGCGTCGGCACAGCGGTGCTGCCGGTGCGCTGTCCGATGGAAATGGTCCAGAGCTTGGCCCAGGTGCCGTCGGCTTCGATCTTCTTGAGGAAGGCATTGACGAAGGCCACGCCGTCCGAGCCCTTGGGCAGTCCGATGCCGTAGGGGTCTTGCGCACCGAAGGGGGCGCCGGCCAGTTTGGCGTCGCCGGTTCCCAGGCTCAGGGCGTTGAGCAGCAGCGTGTGGTCGGTCACGTAGGCATCCACGCGTCCCTGGCGCAGGGCGTCCAGGGCCTCCTGGTGGGTCTGGAACTCTTGCACGGCCGCCTTGGGCGCGTACTGCGCCAGGATCGCGGGGCCCGTAGAGCCCGCCTGCGTGGCGACCTTCTTGCCGGCCAAGTCGTCGTGCGACTGGATGGTCTTGTTGTTCGCCTTGACCAGCACGCCGGCCTGCGAGGTGTAGTAGGGCCCGGCGAACGAGATCTTCTCGGCGCGGGCGGGCGTGATGGAATAGGTGGCGAACACCATGTCCACCTGACCGTTGATGAGCACCTGCTCGCGCGTGGCCGAGGTCACCTGCGTGAACTGGACCTTGGCCCCGTCGCCCAGGATGTAGCGCGTGATGAGCTGGGCCAGGCCGGCGTCGAAGCCGCGCATCTTGCCGTCCTTTTCGTTGAGCAGCGAGAACAGGTTCGAGGTCTGCGTGCCGCCCAGGCGCAGGGTACCGGCCTGCTTGATCTTGCTGGCCCAGGTGCTGGATGCGATGGTGGCCGCGTCAGCGACGGGGCCCTGCGCGACCAGCGCGTCGAACGCCGCCGTGTTGATGGGCGTGCCCTGTGCGAAAAGCGACCCGCCGGTGGCGATCGCCAGGGCCGCCACGGTGGATTTCAGAAGGGATTTGATCGACATGCGTTCCTCTTGAATGGTGTGTTGCGTGAATCAATGTATAGCACTTATGGAGTACGCCAGCGGCTCCGGTCGGTCCGTTTTGGTGCAAGCGATGGAGCCATTCTCTGGTTCATGCAAGCCGCGCTGCAAAGCCTCGGCGTTTTGAAGCCGTTCTTCGGCTTGATGGGCGTGCGTTCGAGATCTGGCTCGGCCAACGATTGGTGGATGGCGATTTGCGGACATTCTGGCGCCAAATCCGAATGTCTTTTTTCCTCATCTTTGCCGGGTGTCGATGGTGCGGTTCAAATGCAGGTGGTGGAACACGTTGCCGCCGTCTCAGTACACCCGCTGGGCTGGGGGGCTGCGGCGGTGTAGAAACGCCCAGTCCCTTTCATCGAGGGGACGGTTGGGAAAAGCGCTCTACCGGGAGGACTGCCACCCGCGTTGACGCCACGGTCCCTTATCGCGACTACGCGGGGATGGCAACCGCTCCCAGCCGGAAGCGCGAAGCCATTTCGCTCAAACGATTGGCCTGATCTTTCAGGCTCTCGGCGGCTGCAGCTGACTCCTCCACCAAAGCGGCGTTCTGCTGCGTCATCTGGTCGAGATGGCCTACCGCAACATTGACCTGCCCGATGCCCAAGTTTTGCTCATTCGCTGCAGCGCTGATCTCGGTGATCAAACTGCTCACCTTCTGAACGCTGTCCATGACTTCAGCCATCGTATTGCCGGCGTCTTCTACCAGCCGGGTGCCGGCCTCAACGCCGGTCACACTGTCACCGATCAGCTTCTTGATTTCCTTCGCCGCTTCGGCCGAGCGCTGGGCCAGCTGGCGCACCTCGCTGGCCACGACGGCGAAGCCACGGCCTTGCTCGCCGGCACGTGCAGCCTCGACTGCCGCATTGAGGGCGAGGATGTTGGTCTGAAACGCGATGCTGTCGATCACTCCGATGATGTCAACAACCTTCTTTGAACTGGCGCTGATGTCGTTCATTGTGGTCACCACCGCAGAGACCACCTTTCCGCCCCGCTGCGCGACATCGCTGGCTGCACAGGCCAGCCGGGTTGCCGTCGTCGCGGAGGATGCACTCTGCGCCACGGTGCTGGTGAGTTCCTCCATCGAAGCGGCCGTCTCCTGCAGGCTGCTTGCAGCCTGTTCCGTCCTGCTGCTCAAATTCAAGTTGCCTACCGCGACTTCATTGCTGGCGATCTGAATGTTGTCGGATGCCTGGCGGATATGTCCGACCAACTGCTGCAAATCCAATTGCATGCGCGCCAGTTCAGCGATCAAACTGCCCACATGCTTCGTAGCGGGCACGGAAACAGAAAGATCCCCGGCTGAGATGCGCCGCAGCGCATCACGGGCATCGGCAGGCTCACCGCCCAGTTCGCGCTGGACATTGCGATGCATGAACCATCCCAGGGCCACGGCAACGCACCCTGCCAGAAGTGCCAGGGTGCCAGCAAGGACGATGGCTTCATTGCCTCGGGCCTGCGCAATCGCATGGCCTTCCTGAGCCGCTTTTCGGGCGATATCGCGTTGTTCAATGAGTTCGGAGCGCAGTTTTCGCCAGGCTGGCGTTTCTTCGGTGTTCAGCAGTTCCGATGCGGCACGGGGGTCGGTCTTCACCAAAGCGGACACTTTGTCGGCTGCTGCGTTCTGCGCGTTGCGCAAGTCGGCAATGGACCGAAGGTTTTTCGCGAACGGAGTGCCTTCAGCGACTTTCTCTGTCTCGGCCAGCGTTTTGCGAAAAGCATCCTGGGCCGCCTTCAAGTTCTCGAAACCACGGGCGTTTGCGGGATCGAGCACCGTGTTGCGCAAAGCCTGCCCGGATTGAAGTCCCTGCGCGTACATCTCCGACAAACCGTCAGACAGCTTCTGGTGCGTCGCCATATAGCGGTCGAACTCCGCTTGTGTGCGAACCACACCCCAGACACTGGTTGCGGTGGCCGCCACGAAAAGCAACGCTGGTGCGACAAAACAGACCGTCAAACGAACTGAAAACCGCATAGGAGCTCCAAAAAATGGATGAGAGGTCGACTGGGAATTCTTTTGCGTCTCGGCAATGTCAAAAGACCTTCCACTGCCTTGATTCGTCCGGTATCAATATTGTGTTCGCTCCAATGCAAGCCGTTCAGTGCTAAATCTCAGGTTTCCAATACCGCTTTGAGGCGCGTTCGCCGCAGGCAAGGAGGAATGCGGCCGTGGGTGGCGGATGGGTGGACAGAACTGCAGTGGCGGCGCATGCCAGCGCCATCGGCAGCGCTCGTTGTCATCGGACAGGAGTCGCGTCCTCAACCCGACCTGCGCTGCGGCCTCGTTGCCGGCGGGGAGCTCTCGATCGGGTGTCCGCTCTGGGACACCGGTGGATACCTGACGGGGACACAAGGCCCCTAGAATGGAAAAGCACGATCGTTCGCTAAAGAGCCGCCAAGGCCCGCAGCGTTGTCTTTTCAAACCCGAGGAACAAGCGCATGACCGCTGAGTACCAAGTCCACGGCGATGTGGCCGTGATCACGCTCGACAACCCCCCCGTCAATGGCCTGGGCCATGCCACCCGCCAGGGCGTGGCCGACGGGCTGGCGCGTGCCAACGCCGACGCGGCCGTCCGCGCCATCGTCATCACGGGCGCCGGTGGGGCGTTCTCCGGCGGGGCCGACATCAAGGAGTTCGGCACCGACAAGGCGCTGCAGGAGCCCAACCTGCAATCGGTGATCCTGGCGGTTGAGAACTCGGCCAAGCCCGTGGTGGCGGCCATCCATTCGGTGTGCATGGGCGGCGGGCTGGAGCTGGCGCTGGGGTGCCACTACCGCATCGCCGCGCCGGGCTGCAGCGTGGCGCTGCCCGAGGTCAAGCTGGGCCTGCTGCCCGGCGCCGGCGGCACGCAGCGCCTGCCGCGCGTGCTGGGCGTGGAGGCCGCGCTCAACATTATCGTGAGCGGCGAGACGGTCAAGAGCGAACTGATCGGCTCCATCCCCGGCCAGAAGCTGTTCGACAAGCTGGTGGCCTCGCCCGAGGCGCTGGCTGCCGAGGCACTGGCCTTCGCCAAAAGCGTTGCCGACGTGCGTCCGCTGCCGCTGGTGCGCAACCTGCCGTGCAAGCACCCCGAGGGCGATGCGTACTTTCAGTTCGCGCGCAACATGGTCAAGGGCATGGCCAAGAACTTCCCGGCGCCCGCCAAGTGCGTGGACGCCGTCGAGGCCGCCACCAAGCGCAAGTTCGCCGATGGCATCGCCTACGAGCGGGAGCTGTTCATCAACCTGATGTGGACGCCCGAGTCCCGCGCGCTGCGCCACCTGTTCATGGCCGAGCGTGCCGCAAGCAAGATCGCCGACGTGCCCTCCAGCACCCCGAAGCGCGACATCCAGAAGGTCGGCGTGATCGGCGCGGGCACCATGGGCGGCGGCATCGCCATGAACTTTCTGAACGCGGGCATTCCCGTGACGATTCTGGAGACCAAGCAGGAGGCAATGGATCGCGGCATCGCCACGATCAAGAAGAACTACGAGTCGCAGGTCAAGAAGGGCAAGCTCAAGGAAGACAAGTACCAGCAGCGCATGGGCCTGCTCGCCACCACGCTGGACTACGCCGACCTCAAGGACGCCGACCTCATCATCGAAGCGGTGTTCGAAGAACTGGGCGTGAAGGAGGCCGTGTTCAAGCAGCTCGATGCCGTGGCCAAGCCCGGCGCGATCCTGGCCTCCAACACCTCCACGCTGGATGTGGACAAGATCGCCGGCTTCACGAAGCGCCCGCAGGACGTGGTGGGCATGCACTTCTTCAGCCCCGCCAACGTGATGAAGCTGCTGGAAGTGGTGCGCGGCCAGGCCACCGCCAAGGACGTGCTGGCCACGGTGATGGCCCTGGCCAAGAAGATCAAGAAGACCGCCGTGGTCTCGGGCGTGTGCGACGGCTTCATCGGCAACCGCATGATCGAGCAGTACAGCCGCCAGGCGGGCTTTTTGATCGAGGAAGGCGCCACGCCGCAGCAGGTGGACAAGGCGGTGGAGAAGTTCGGCTTCGCCATGGGCCCGTTCCGCATGGGCGACCTGGCCGGCAACGACATCGGCTGGGCGATCCGCAAGCGCCGCTACCAGGAAAAGCCGGACATGAAGTACAGCAAGACGGCCGACCTGCTGTGCGAGATGGGCCGCTACGGCCAGAAGACCGGCGCGGGTTGGTACGACTACCAGGCCGGCAAGCGCGATGCGATCCCGAGCGAGGTGGTCAACCGCATGATCGAAGACCACCGCAAGGCCCTGGGCATCACGCCGCGCAAGATCTCGGACGAAGAGATCGTGCAGCGCCTGGTGTTCTCGCTGGTGAACGAAGGCGCGCACATCCTGGAGGACGGCATCGCCGGCAAGTCGGGCGACATCGACATGGTGTACCTCACCGGCTACGGCTTTCCGATCCACCGCGGCGGCCCCATGCACTACGCCAACGAGGTCGGCCTGTTCAACGTGGTGCAGGCCATGAAGCGCTTCGCGCAGAACCCGCTGGACGACGCGAAGTTCTGGGAGCCCGCGCCGCTGCTGGCCCGGCTCGCCGCGGAAGGCAAGGCCTTCTCCTGACCCGACCGACCGCACCGCACGTGTCCCCCCGAATCCCAAGGAATTGCACATGACCTCCGCAGTGATCGTTTCCACCGCCCGCACGCCGCTCGCCAAGAGCTGGAAGGGCTCGTTCAACATGACCCACGGCGCCACGCTGGGCGGCCATGCCGTGCAGCACGCCATTGCGCGCGCCGGCATCGACGGCGCGGAAGTGGAAGACGTCATCATGGGTTGCGCCAACCCCGAGGGCGCCACGGGCGCCAACATCGCACGCCAGATCGCGCTGCGCGCCGGCCTGCCGGTCAGCGTGTCGGGCGTGACGGTGAACCGCTTTTGCTCGTCGGGCCTGCAGACCATCGCCCTGGCGGCGCAGCGCATCATCGCCGGCGAGGCCGACGTGTACGTGGCCGGCGGCGTGGAGAGCATCTCCTGCGTGCAGCAGGAGATGAACCTGCACATGCTGCGCGACCTGGCCCTGGCCAAGGCCAAGCCCGAGATCTACTGGAGCATGCTGGAGACCGCCGAGCAGGTCGCCAAGCGCTACGGCATCGGCCGCGACGCCATGGACGAATACGGCGCCGCCAGCCAGCAAAAGGCCTGCGCCGCGCAGGCCGCGGGCTTGTTCGACGACGAGATCGCTCCCATCACCGTGACGGCCGGCGTGGCCGACAAGGTGCGCGGCCTCATCACCCAGCAAGTCACAGTCAGCAAGGACGAAGGCACGCGCGAAGGCACCACCAAGGAAGGCATCAGCGGCATCCGCCCGGCCATGCCCGGCGGCGTGATCTCGGCCGGCAATGCCAGCCAGTTCTCGGACGGTGCCGGCGCCTGCGTGCTGGTGAGCGAGGACTACGCCAGCCGCAAGGGCCTGAAGCCCCTGGGCCGCTTCCTGGGCTTCGCGGTGGCGGGCTGCGAGCCCGACGAGATGGGCATCGGCCCCGTGTTCGCCGTGCCCAAGGTGCTCAAGAAGCTGGGCCTCACGGTGAACGACATCGACCTGTGGGAGCTGAACGAGGCCTTCGCCGTGCAGGTGCTGTACTGCCGCGACAAGCTGGGCATTCCCGCCGACCGCCTGAACGTGAACGGCGGCGCCATCGCCCTGGGCCACCCCTACGGCGTGAGCGGCCAGCGCCTCACGGGCCATGCGCTCATCGAAGGCAAGCGCCGCGGCGCCAAGCGCGTGGCGGTGACCATGTGCATCGGCGGCGGCATGGGCGCGGCCGGCATCTTCGAAGTGCTGTAACCGCAAGGGGCACGCCCATGGCCGCGCCACCCGTCACCGTACCGCCCGAGGCCTTTCTGGCCATGGGCCGCGAGGTGCTGGCGGCGCAGCCCTTCAGCGTGCTGCTGGGCGCCGAACTGCACGCGTTCGCCCCGGGCGCGTGCGAACTGCACCTCCCCATCACCGAGCAGATCCGCCAGCAGCACGGCTTCGTGCACGGCGGGGCGGTGAGCTACCTGGCCGACAACGCGCTCACCTACGCGGGCGGCTCGGCGCTGCGGGTGCCGGTGGTCACCTCGGAGTTCAAGATCAACTACGTGCGGCCCGCCGTGGGCGAGCGCCTGGTGGCGCGCGCCCAGGCCGTGCATGCCGGGGCGTCGCAGGCGGTCTGCCGCTGCGACGTGTTCGCGGTGCAGGGCGGGGTGGAAAAGCTCTGCGCCATCGCCCAGGGCACCATCGTGGCCCTGCCATCGCATGCCGCGCCTTCGCCACCGGCTTCGCCCGGCTGAACGCCGGTGGTGGTTGTTTGCTATTATTTTTGTAGCTGTATGCCGCCGCATTCATTGCGGTGAAGCCTTATTCGATGCCCCATCATGAGCCTGCGCACCACGGTTGATTTCTTGCTCTACGACTGGCTGGACGCTCCCGCGCTGCAGGCGCGCGAGCGCTTTGCCGACCATTCGCGCGAAACCTTCGATGCGGTGCTGGACACCTGCGAGCGCATCGCCCGCGAAAAGTACGCCCCGTTCAACCGCCTGGTGGACACCGAGGAGCCGCGTTTCGACGGCGAGAAGGTGATCCTGCCGCAGGCCACGCACGAGGCGCGCCGCGCCTATGCCGAGTCAGGCCTGCTGGGCGCCGCGCAGGATTACGAGCTGGGCGGCATGCAGCTGCCCTACACGGTGGAGGCGGCGGCCAACAGCTTCTTCGCCGCGGCGTCGGCCAGCATCGGCTCCAACCTGCTCACCTCGGGCAATGCCAACCTGCTGATGGCGCACGGCACGCCGGCGCAGCAGCAGGTGTTCGCGCACAACGAATTCAACGGCCGCTGGGCCGGCACCATGTGCCTGTCGGAGCCGCAGGCAGGCTCGTCGCTCTCGGACGTGGCCACGCGCGCCGTGCCGGACGCGGACGGCGATGGCGGCGGCGATGCCTGGCGGCAGGACCCGCTGGGCCCGCGCTACCGCCTGACCGGCAACAAGATGTGGATCTCCTCCGGCGACCACGAGCTGACCGAAAACATCGTGCACCTGGTGCTGGCCAAGATCCCCGGGCCGGATGGCAAGCTGGTGCCGGGCACGCGCGGCATCTCGCTGTTCATCGTGCCCAAGCGGCTTGTCGATGCGCAGGGCCAGCTCACCGGCGTGCGCAACGACGTGGCGCTGGCGGGGCTCAACCACAAGCTGGGCTGGCGCGGCACGACGAACACGCTGCTCAACTTCGGCGAGGGGCGCCACCCCGTCGAGGGGCGCGCGGGCGCCATCGGCTACCTGGTGGGGCAGCCGGGCGAAGGCCTGAAGTGCATGTTCCACATGATGAACGAGGCGCGCATCGCCATCGGCATGGCCGCGACCATGCTGGGCCTGGCCGGCTACCACGCCAGCCTGGACTACGCGAAGAACCGGCCGCAGGGCCGGCTGCTGGGCAAGGCCGGCAAGGACGCGAGCGCCCCCCAGGTGCGCCTGATCGAGCATGCCGACATCAAGCGCATGCTGCTGGCGCAAAAGAGCTACGGCGAGGGCGCGCTGGCGCTCAACCTGTACTGCGCGCGCCTGGTGGACGAACAGCACACCGGCACCTCGCCCGACGCCGACGAGGCGCGGCTGCTGCTGGAGGTGCTGACGCCGATTGCCAAGAGCTGGCCCAGCGAGTGGTGCCTGGAGGCCAATTCGCTCGCCATCCAGATCCACGGCGGCTATGGCTACACGCGCGACTTTCCCGTGGAGCAGTACTGGCGTGACAACCGCCTGAACATGATCCACGAGGGCACGCACGGCATCCAGGCGCTGGACCTGCTGGGCCGCAAGGTGCTGGGCAACAACGGCGCCACGCTCAAGAAGTTCGGCAAGCTGGTGGGCCAGCTGGTGCAGGAAGAGGGCGTGAACGAGAAGATGGCCGAGTTCATCAACCCCATCGCCTACCTGGGCGAGCAGATGACCAAGTTCACCACCGAGATCGGCTTCAAGGGCTTCCAGAACCCCGACGAAGTGGGCGCCGCCGCCGTGGACTACCTGCGCGTGGCCGGCCACCTGGTGTTCGGCTACCTGTTCGCCCGCATGGCCCAGGTGGCGCTGCGCGAGATCGCCAACGGCAACACCGACCCGTTCTATGTCGCCAAGCTGCAGACGGCGCGTTTTTACTTCGCCAAGCTGTTCCCCGAAACGGCCACGCTGATGCGCACCGCGCGTGCCGGCGCCAAGCCGCTGATGGACACCGACGCCGCGTTGGCCTGACCGCACCGGCCGCCCCCTTCCCCGCCTTTTTTTGCACTGGAGCCGTTATGAATAAAGCGCTAGCAACGATGTTGTGTGTGGCCATGGCCGCCCCCGCGTGGGCCCAGATGTCGCCCGTGGGCGGGTGGCGCAGCATCGACGACAAGACGGGCGAGGCCAAGGCCGAGATCCGCATCGCCGAAACGGGCGGCGCGCTCACCGGGCGCATCGAGAAGTCGCTGAAGAAGGACACGCCCGCCGATGCGGTCTGCGTCGAATGCCAGGACGACCGCAAGGGCCAGCCCATCGCCGGCCTGGAGATCATCCGGGGCGGCAAGAAGGCCGAAGGCAAGGACGTGTGGGAGGGCGGCAAGATCCTCGATCCCGAAAACGGCAAGGAATACCGCGCCAGCTTCACGCCCATTGACGGCGGCGCCAAGCTGGAGGTGCGCGGCTACCTTGGCCCGTTCTGGCGCACGCAGGTCTGGCAGCGCATGCAGTAACCCATTCCAAAGAAACCAACCATGTCCCGATTCCAAGTGAAGAAAGTCGCCGTGCTCGGCGCGGGCGTGATGGGTGCGCAGATCGCCGCCCACCTCGCCAACGTGAAGGTGCCGGTCGTCCTGTTCGACCTGCCCGCCAAGGAAGGCCCGAAGAACGGCATCGTCACCAAGGCCATCGAGGGGCTCAAGAAGCTCAAGCCCGCGCCGCTGGGCGTGGCGGAAGACGCCGCGCTGATCGGCCAGGCCAATTATGAAGAGCACCTGGAGCAGCTGCGCGGGTGCGATCTCATCATCGAGGCGATCGCCGAGCGCATGGACTGGAAGCTCGATCTCTACAAGAAGATCGCGCCCTTCGTCGCACCCGGCGCCATCGTGGCCTCGAACACCTCCGGCCTGTCGATCACGCGCCTGAGCGAGGCGCTGCCCGACGCCATCAAGCCGCGCTTTTGCGGCATCCACTTCTTCAACCCGCCGCGCTACATGACGCTGGTGGAACTGATCGACACGCCGACGACCCGGCCCGAGGTGCTCGACCAGCTGGAAGCCTTCGTGACCAGCGGCCTCGGCAAGGGCGTGGTGCGCGCGCACGACACGCCCAACTTCATCGCCAATCGCGTCGGCATCGCCGGCATGCTGGCGACGATGAAGGAAGTGGAGAACTTCGGACTGACCTACGACGTGGTGGACGACCTCACGGGCAAGAAACTGGGCCGCGCCAGCAGCGGCACCTTCCGCACCGCCGACGTGGTGGGCCTGGACACCATGGCCCACGTCATCAAGACGCTGCAGGACAACCTGAGCGAAGACGCTACCAAAGGGGCTGCGCAGTTTGATCCGTTCTACGGCAGCTTCGGCACGCCCGAGGTGCTGAACAAACTCATCGAGATGAAGAACCTGGGCCAGAAGGCCAAGGCGGGCTTCTACAAGAAGGTGGGCCGCGACATCCTGCGCTTCGACCTGGAAAGCGGCGAGTACGTGCCGGGTGGCCAGAAGGCCGACGAGGTGTATGCCCGCATGCTGAAGAAGCCTGCCGGCGAGCGCCTGAAGCTCCTGCGCCATGCCGAGGGGGCGCAGGGCCGCTTCCTCTGGGCCATCCTGCGCAACAGCTTCCATTACGCCGCCGTGCATCTGGGCACCATCGCCGACAACGCGCGCGACGTGGACCAGGCCATGCGCTGGGGCTTCGGCATGAAGCAGGGCCCCTTCGAGCTGTGGCAGGAAGCCGGCTGGGTGGAGGTGGCGAAGATGATCCAGGAGGACATCGACGCCGGCAAGGCGCTCAGCAAGGCGCCGCTGCCCGACTGGGTGTTCAAGGGCCCGGTGGCCGAGGCCGGCGGCGTGCACACGGCCGAAGGATCGTGGAGCGCTTCGCGTGCCAAGTTCGTCCCGCGCCGCCAGCTGCCCGTGTACGAGCGCCAGCACTTCCCCGAGAAGCTGCTGGGCGAGGCGCTGCCCGACTGGCGCACGGCCGGCACCACGGTGTCCGAGTCCGATGCGCTGCGCACCTGGACGCTGGACAAGGATGGAGGCTCCTCCGGTCGCCGGATCCTGATCGCCAGCATCCAGAGCAAGATGCATGCGATCAGCCCCGACGTGATGGAGGGGCTCGTCGAAGCCATCGACATCGCCGAGCGCGAATACGACGGCCTGGTGATCTGGTCCGGCGACGCGCCGTTCAGCGTGGGCGCCGATCTGGCCGCCACCATGCCGGCCTTCGTCGTGGCCGGCATCTCGGCCATCGAGAGCGTCGAGCAGGAGCTGCAGAACCTCATGCTGCGCCTGCGCTACGCGCAGGTGCCGGTGGTGTCCGCCATCCACGGCATGGCACTGGGTGGCGGCTGCGAGCTGGCCGTGTATTCGGCCCGCCGCGTGGCGCACATGGAAAGCTACATCGGCCTCGTCGAAGTGGGCGTGGGCCTGGTGCCGGGCGCTGGCGGCCTGACCTACATCGCGCGCTGTGCGGCCGAGAACGCCGCGGCCTCCACGGGCAAGGACATCCTGCCCTTCCTGACCGAAGGCTTCACCGCCGCGGCCATGGCCAAGGTGGGCACCAGCGCGCTGGAATCGAAGAAGCTCGGCTACCTGCTGGACAGCGACATCGTCGTGCCGCACAAGGACGAGGTGCTGTTCGTCGCCTTGAACGAAGCCAAGGCGATGGCGGCCAGCGGTTGGCGCGCCCCTAACAAGCGCCTGTTCCCCGTGGCCGGTCGCAGCGGCATCGCCACCATCCGCGGCTCGCTGGTGAACATGCGCGACGGCGGCTTCATCAGCGACCACGACCAGCACATCGCCACCCTGATCGCCGAGATCGTGTGCGGCGGCGACGTGGATGCCGGCACGCTGGTGAGCGAGGAATACCTGATGGCGCTGGAGCGCAAGGCTTTCTGCGCGCTCATCCAGCACCCCAAGACGCAGGAGCGCATCCTGGGCATGCTGAACACCGGCAAGCCCCTGCGCAACTGATGTGCCATCGGACGACCGCATGACGACCTCCACCGGCGCATTCCCGCCCAACCGCATGCAGCTCCAGCTGGAACAGGTGGACGAGTTCCCGAAGTTCCTGCGCCCCTGGGTGCGCAACCTGGTGCTGCGCCGCGCCGTGCCGTTCACCCGCACGGCGCGGGTGGAGTTCATCGAGATGTCGCCGAACCGCGTGGAAGTGCGCCTGCCCAACGAGCACCGCGTGCGCAATCACGTCGGCAGCATCCACGCCTCGGCCATGAACCTGCTGGCCGAGACGGCCACGGGTATGGCGATGGGGTTGAACGTGCGCGACGACTGCCTGCCGCTGGCCAAGGACCTGAAGATGGCCTTTCGCAAGCGCGCCACGGGCGCCTTGCGCGCGGTGGCGGTGCTGACCGACGCGCAGCGCCAGGCCATGCAGGACAGCGACAAGGGCGAGATGCAGGTGCAGGTCACCGTGACGGACGAGGCCGGCATCGAGCCGGTGGAATGCGAATTCACGTGGGCCTGGATTCCGTCCAGCCGCCCCGCCAAGTAACTGACTGACTGATTGACTGACCGATCGATTGATCGATTGAAGGAGCCTTCTCCATGGCAAAACAAATGCAGGACGCCTACATCGTCGCCGCCACGCGCACGCCCATCGGCAAGTCGCACCGCGGCTTCTTCCGCAACACCCGCCCCGACGATCTGCTGGCGACCACCCTCAAGGCGGCCCTGGCCCAGGTGCCCGGGCTGGACCCGGCTTCCATCGAAGACATCATCTGCGGCTGCGCGATTCCGGAAGGCGCCCAGGGGCTGAACGTGGCGCGCATCGGCGCGGTGCTGGCGGGGCTGCCCACCAGCGTGGGCGGCATCACCGTGAACCGCTTCTGCGCCTCGGGCCTGTCGGCCGTGCAGATGGCGGCCGACCGCATCCGCGTGGGCGAGGCCGACGTGATGATCGCCGCCGGCGTGGAAAGCATGAGCATGGTGCCCATGATGGGCAACACGCCCTCGCTGTCGCCCAGCATCTTCGCCAAGGACGGCGACGTGGGCATCGCCTACGGCATGGGCCTCACGGCCGAGAAGGTGGCGCAGCAGTGGAAGGTGTCGCGCGAGGACCAGGACGCCTTCGCGCTGCAGTCGCACCAGAAGGCGCTGGCCGCGCAGCAGGCCGGCGAGTTCACCGACGAGATCACGCCCATCGAGGTGACCGACCGCACGGCGGACCTGGAGACGGGCGAGAGCATCGCCAAGACCCGCACCGTGGCGCTGGACGAGGGCGCACGGCCCGACACCAGCCTGGAAGGCCTGGCCAAGCTCAAGACGGTGTTCGCCGCGCGGGGCTCCGTCACCGCCGGCAACAGCTCGCAGACCAGCGACGGCGCGGGCGCGCTGATCCTGGCGAGCGAGGCAGCCGTGAAGCGTTTCGGCCTCACGCCGTTGGCCCGCTTCGTGAGCTTCGCCAGCAAGGGCGTGCCGCCCAGCATCATGGGCATCGGCCCCATCGAGGCCATTCCGGCCGCGCTGCGCTATGCGGGCCTCAAGCACGAAGACATCGACTGGTTCGAGCTGAACGAAGCCTTCGCCGCGCAGTCGCTGGCGGTCGTGCGCCAACTGGGCCTGGACCCTTCCAAGGTCAATCCCATGGGCGGCGCCATCGCCCTGGGCCACCCGCTGGGCGCCACGGGCGCCATCCGCGCCGCCACGGTGGTGCATGCGCTGCGCCGCAAGAACCTCAAGTACGGCATGGTGACCATGTGCGTGGGCATGGGGCAGGGCGCTGCGGGCATTTTCGAGCGCGTCTGAGGTCGGGGGCGCATTGCGCGCCCCGGCATTCCGGGGTTCAGGCAGTCGCCGGCACGACGGGACGGAGAAAGCAATCACGGCACACTCGCACACCATGACCCTCGATCTCCATCCCCTGGACGACGCGCTGGCCCTGGAGCCGGCCGGCGCCCACCGGTACACCGGCCGGACCACGCCCGCCTACTGGAACATGGTCGGCCCTTTCGGCGGCGCGACGGCCGCGGTGCTGCTGCAGGCCGTGCTGCAGCACCCCGACCGCCTGGGTGAGCCGCTGTCGCTCACCGTCAATTACGCCGGTGCGGTGGCGCAGGGCCCCTTCACGGTGCAGGCCACGCCGGTGCGCACCAACCGGTCCACGCAGCACTGGACGCTGTCCATCGTGCAGCCCGGCGCCGACGGCGAGTGGGTCACGACCACCACGGGCACCGCCGTGACCGCCGCCCGCCGCGAAACCTGGAGCCTGGCCGACACCCCCATGCCGACAGCGCCCGGCCCCGACACCCTGGAGCCGCTGGCCAAAGGGCTGGGCGTGGCCTGGCTCGACCGCTACGACCTGCGGCCGGTGGCCGGGGCCTTGCCGCAGCGCTGGGACGGCAACGGCGACAGCAGCCTCTCGCAGCTGTGGATGCGCGATGCGCCCGCCCGCCCGCTCGACTTCTGCGCGCTGGCGGCGCTGGCCGATGTGTTCTTTCCGCGGGTCTGGCTGCGCCGTGCGCACCGGGTGCCGGCAGGCACGGTGTCCCTCACGGTGTATTTCCACGCGGGGCGGGAGCAGCTGGCCGCCACGGGCACCGGATTTTTGCTGGGCCAAGCGCGTGCGCAAGAATTCCGCAACGGCTTTTTCGACCAGACGGCCCAGTTGTGGAACGATGCCGGCACTATGCTGGCCAGCAGCCACCAGATCGTTTATTACAAGGAATGAGGCGCCCCCTGGCGCCCCGTTCGCTTTCCCCGCCCACGACCTTCCATGGCAGGAGCTTTCCCATGACCGATACCCCGACCCAGGACATCCTCGTTCACACCGAATCCGGCGTGGCCACCATCACCTTCAACCGCGTGGAGAAAAAGAACTCCATCACCACCGCGATGTACGCCGCGCTGGCGGATGCGCTGGAGTCCGCCGCGGCCGACGGCGCGGTGCGCGTGGTCGTGCTGCAGGGCGATGTGGCCATTTTCAGCGCCGGCAACGACATCGGCGACTTCCTGAACAAGCCGCCCTCCACGCAGGACTCGCCGGTGTTCCGCTTCCTGCGCGGCATCGCCACGTTCCCGAAACCGGTGGTGGCTGCGGTCTGCGGCCCGGCCGTGGGCATCGGCACCACCATGCTCTTTCACTGCGATCTGGTCTATGCGGGTGACAACGCCGCGTTCTCCATGCCGTTCGTCAACCTGGGGCTGTGCCCGGAGGCCGCGTCCAGCCTGCTCGTGCCTCAGATGATGGGCTACCACCGCGCGGCCGAGGCGCTGCTGCTGGGCGAGCCCTTCCTGGCCGAGGCGGCGCTGGAGGTGGGGTTGGTCAACCGCGTGGTGCCGCCCACCGAGTGCAACATGGTGGCCCAGACCCAGGCGCGCAAGCTGGCGGCCAAGCCGCTTTCCGCGCTCATCGAGACCAAGCGCCTCATGAAGCAGGGCCAGACGGCCGCGGTGCTGGAGCGCATGGCCGAGGAAGGCGCGAGCTTCGGCCGCATGCTGCAGGAGCCTGCTGCACGCGAGGCGTTCAGCGCTTTCGTCGAGAAACGCCGGCCGGATTTCAGCGCGGTGTGACCGCATCTGCGGGGGGGCGTGGGCCTGGCGTTTGCCTGGAAACCGGGCATAACGATAGATGCCGGTGGCATGAATCTGGCAGTACATTGCTGCTCATCCATCAACCCCCTGCCGGACCGTGCCATGACTGCTGCCAAACCACCATCGCCATTCGCTGCTCCCCGTGCGCCGTCGCGCCGCGCCTTTGTGCAATGGGGCGCATCGCTTGCCTGCGGGGCCCTGGGGACGTCGGCCCTGGCTCAGGGGACGACCGCTTCGGCGCCCGTGCCGCTGGAAGGGGGCATCCTCAAGATCGTGGTGCCGTATGCAGCCGGTGGAGCATCCGACCGGGCCGCGCGCCTGCTGTCCGATGCCCTCGGGCCCCGGCTGGCGGTGCCGGTGGTGGTGGAAAACCGCGTGGGCGCGGGGGGGCGGCTGGCCGTCCAGCAGTTGCACCGCGACAGCTCCGGCCAGAACCAGGTCGTGCTGGCCAACCCGGCCACCATGCTGGTGGCGCCGCTGGTCTTCAAGGACAACGGCTACGACCCCGACAAGGACTATGTGGCCCTGTCCCAGATCACGAGCTACCAGTTCGGCCTGGCCGTGTCCACGGCCGTGCCGGTCAAGGAGTTCGCCCACCTGCACGCCTGGATGCTGGCCAATCAGGACAAGCTGGCCGCCGGCGTGCCGGCCACCGGCAGTCTGCCGCATTTCTTTGCCCTGATGCTGGCCGAGAAGCTCTCCCTGCAACTGCCCGTCGTGGGGTATCGGGGTTCCGCGCCGCTGCTCAACGATCTGATGGGCGGCCACGTGCCCATCGCCGTGGACACACTGGATGCGCTGGAGCCCCTGCACAAGGCCGGCAAACTGCGCATTCTGGCGGTGTCGGGCGATCAGCGGTCTCCCACGCTGCCGACGGTGCCCACCTTCAAGGAGGCGGGGCTGGGCCTGTCCGCCCTCGGGTGGAACGTGCTCTATGCGCCTGCGTGGCTGCCGCCGGCCCGGGCCCGGCGCATCGCCGACACGGTGACCCAGGTCATGGCGGACCCGGCCCTGCAGGCCCGCTTCGTGGCGGCCGACATGGTGCCCGTGGTCAGCTCGCGCGACCAGACCGCCAAAATGCTGACGGCCTACAAGGCGCAATGGGCGCCGGTGGTCCGCCATTCGGGCTTTCAGCCCTGAACCCCTGCCCCTTCCTCGATGACTCCACCCCCTGATTCCGCCCAGCCCTCTCCGTTCGAGGCCGAGTTCATCGATGGTTTGAAGGACATCTTCGAGCAGCGCATCGTCTTCAACCAATTGCTCGGTCTCAAGGTGACGCACCTGGGAGCCGCACATGTCGAGGCGCGCATCGAGATGAAGCCCGAGCTGGTGGGGCACTACGCCTACAACCGCGTGCACGGCGGCGTCATCAGCGCGGGGCTGGATGCCATGGGGGGGCTCGCCGTGATGGCGGCCATCGGCGCCCGCCACATGGACGAGCCGCCCGCGCAGCGCCTGCACCGCTTCGGCAAGCTGGGCACCATCGACCTGCGCATCGACTATCTGCGGCCAGGCATCGGGAGCCACTTCACCCTGCGGGCCGAAGTGCTGCGGCTGGGCTCCCGCGTGGCCAGCACGCGCATGGAGTTTTTCGGCCCCGATGGCACCCTGATGTCGGCAGGCGCTGCGGCCTACATCGTTTCGTAGCCTCAGCCTGCGCGCGATCGCGGCGATGTATGTCGCTGCAAAGCATGCAAGTGCATGCAACGATCGAATGGTTTGGTTACCGTTCTTGCGTAACGCGGGGAGTTTTCGCGGAACGTCGCTTCTAGCATGGCTCTTTTTCAAGGAGATCTGATGGCCGTGCAAAACCCCTTCTTCGGCAAGCGTGAACCCGACGCATTCCAGCCTCGCCAGCCTTCTTCCGTCCTCGGTGGTGCGACCACCGTGGTGCCCGGTGGCAACAGTGCCACGACCACGGCCCCTTCTTCCGCCAAGCCGGTATCCACCGGCACGGCGCCTGGCAGTGCCGTTTCCGACGGCGTGGGCAGCAAGCTGACGGTGGGCCCGAACATCAAGCTCAAAGGGGTGGAGATCACCGATTGCGACACGCTCGTGGTCGAAGGCACGGTGGAGGCCACGATGGACTCCCGCGTGATCCACATCGCTGAGCAGGGCGCCTTCCGGGGCTCCGCCGAAATCGACATCGCCGAGATCCACGGCGAGTTCGACGGCACGCTCACCGTGCGCGAAAAGCTCGTGATCTACAGCACCGGCAAGGTGACCGGCAAGATCCGCTACGGCAAGGTGGTGATCGAAGAGGGCGGCCAGCTGGCCGGCGAAATCTTTGCCGGCACGTCGGGCCCCGCTCCCCGTGCCAATGCGGTGAACAACAACACCGCCAACGCACGCAACGAAGCGCCTGCACTCGCCGCGGCCTGAGCCTCGGCGGGCATTGCGACCCACCCCGGCGTGCGCCGAGAGCGCACGTCACCGACCTGCCACGTACGGCCCGTGGCAGGCCAGGCGTCTCGCGCCGGGGTTTTACTCCACGTTCTCAGCCTGCCGCGCCACCTTCGGGCACAGCGGTGGCCGGCAGCGGGCGGGGCCTGCCTGCGGCATCGATGGCCACATAGGTCAGCCTTGCTTCCGTGACCTTCACATACCGGCCCTGCGCTGAAAAGCGCTCTGCATACACCTCGACCTCCACCGTGACCGAGGTGCGTCCAGTGCGCGTGACTGCCGAGAAGAACGACAGGATGTCCCCCACGCGAACGGGCTGCTTGAACACAAATTCGTTCACCGCCACGGTGGCCATGCGGCCCTGCACGTAGCGCGCCGGCAGCACCGATCCCGCCAGGTCGACCTGGGCCATGACCCAGCCGCCGAAGATGTCGCCGTTGGCGTTGCAGTCGGCCGGCATCGGAATCACCTTGAGCACCAGCTCCTTGTCGGTGGGCAATTCGGTCAACGCAGCGCTGGTAAGGGCGGTCATGGGCACAATCTCGGTAAAAACAACAACCGGAATTGTCCTTCATGCGCCCCCACGGCGAATCCCCACCCCCTCTCGCCTCGCGCTCCGGCGCCGGCTCCCGCACCGACTGGGCCACGCTCGGCCGGCTCGTTCCCTATCTCTGGCAATACAAGTGGCGGGTGATCGCGGCGCTGGTCTTCGTCGTGGGGGCCAAGGTGACCAACGTCGGCGTGCCATTGCTGCTCAAGCAGTTGATCGATGCTATGTCGATCGCCCCGGGCGACCCTGCCGCGGTGGTGGTCGTGCCCATCGCCTTGCTGCTGGCCTATGGCGGGCTGCGCCTGTCCACCTCCATCCTGACCGAACTGCGGGAACTGGTCTTCGCCAAGGCCACGCAGGGCGCCGCCCGCAGCATCGCGCTGCAGACGTTCGAGCACCTGCATGCCTTGAGCCTGCGCTTTCACCTGGAGCGGCAGACGGGCGGCATGACGCGTGACATCGAACGCGGCGTGCGCGGCATCGAATCGCTGATCTCGTTCACGCTGTTCAACATCGGCGCCACCCTGATCGAGGTGTTCCTGGTGCTCTCCGTGCTGGCCGTCAAGTTCGACGCGTGGTTCGCCTGGATCACGCTGGGCGCCCTGGGCCTGTACATCGCGTTCACCGTGCTGCTGACCGAATGGCGCACGAAATTCCGCCGGCAGGCCAACGAGTTCGACTCGGCCGCGCACGCGAAGGCGGTGGACTCGCTGCTGAACTACGAGACCGTCAAGTACTTCAACAACGAGGCGTTCGAAGCCCAGCGCTACGACGAAAGCCTGCAGCGGCTGCGCCATGCGCGCCTCAAGAGCCAGACCTCGCTGTCGCTGCTGAACACCGGGCAGCAGCTCATCATCGCCACCGGCCTGGTGGCCATGCTGTGGCGCGCCGCGCAAGGCGTGGCCGATGGCCGCATGACGCTGGGCGATCTGGTCATGGTGAACGCCTTCATGATCCAGCTCTACATCCCGCTCAACTTTCTGGGCGTGATCTACCGCGAGATCAAGCAGAGCCTGACCGATCTCGACAAGATGTTCACCCTGATGGACAAGGAGCGCGAGGTGGCCGATGCGCCCGGCGCCCAGCCGCTGGTCCACCTGGAGCACCCGGCCGTGCGCTTTGAAGACGTGCACTTTGCCTACGAAAGCCGTGCGGGCAGCGCGCGGCCCATCCTGCACGGCATCAGCTTCGAGATTCCCGCCGGCAAGACGGTGGCGGTGGTGGGGCCCTCGGGCTCGGGCAAGTCCACGCTGGCGCGTTTGCTCTTTCGCTTCTACGACATCCAGTCGGGCCGCATCACGGTGGCCGGGCAGGACATCCGGGCCGTGACACAGGACAGCCTGCGGCGCGCCATCGGCATCGTGCCGCAGGACACCGTGCTGTTCAACGACACCATCGCCTACAACATCGCCTACGGCCACCCGGGCGCGGGCCAGGATGCCGTGGAAGCCGCCGCCCAGGCCGCGCGCATCCACGGCTTCATCGCCGCCACGCCGCTGGGTTACGCCACGCAGGTGGGCGAGCGCGGCCTCAAGCTCTCGGGCGGCGAGAAGCAGCGGGTGGCGATTGCCCGCACGCTGCTGAAGAACCCGCCGATCCTGATCTTCGACGAAGCCACCTCCGCGCTCGATTCGGCCAATGAGCGGGCCATTCAGGCCGAGCTGAAAAGCGCGGCGCGCAACAAGACGGCCCTGGTGATCGCGCACCGCCTCTCCACGGTGGTGGATGCGCACGAGATTCTGGTGATGGAAGCCGGCCGCATCATCGAGCGCGGCACCCATGCCGCGCTCCTGGAGCAGGGCGGCCGCTACGCCAGCATGTGGGCGCTGCAGCAAAGCGGAGAGGCCGGCTGACGGGGCGCCGCAACGCGCCCTGGTGCGCGGGTGCCGGTCCGCAGGCCGACCCGGCCCTTCAGGGCTTGCGCGCGGCGATCGCCTTCTCGGCCTGGTCCACCAGGTCCGCGCCGATCTGGCCCTTCCACTTGTCGAACACCGGGCGCGTGGCCTTGGCGAAGGCGGTGCGTTCGGCGGGGCTGAGCTGGGTCACCGTCACCCCGTGGCTGGCGATTTCCTTGAGCAGGGGCTTGTCGGCCTCGACCATGCCCTTGCGCGCGATGGCGATCTGTTCCTTGCCGGCGTCGATGGCGGCCTGCTTGACGATTTCGCGGTCGGCGGGCGTCCAGGAATTCCAGATGTCCTTGTTGACCACGAAGATCAGCGGGTCGTTCATGTAGCCCCACAGGGTCATGTATTTCTGCGCCACGGTGTAGAGCTTGGCGGCCATGTAGACCGACACCGGGTTCTCCTGCCCGTCCACGGCGCTGCTGGCCATGGCGGGCTGGGCGTCGGCCCAGCTCATCTGGGTGGGGTTGGCGCCCAGTGCGGAGAAGGTGTCCAGGAACAGCGGCGAGCCGACCACGCGGATCTTCAGGCCCTTGAGGTCCTCGGGGCTCTTGATGGGGCGCTTGGAGTTGGAGATTTCACGGTAGCCGTTCTCGCCCCAGGCCAGCGGCACCACGCCGGCCTTGTCCAGCGTCTGGAAGATGCTCTTGCCCACCTCGCCTTGCGTCACCGCATCCACGGCGGCGTAGTCTGGAAACAGGAAGGGCAGCGAGAACAGGTTGAGCGGCTTGACCTGGGGCGACCAGTTGATGGTGGAGCCCACGGCCATGTCGATCACGCCCTGGCGCAGCGCGCTGAACTCGCGCGTCTGGTCGCCCTGGATCAGCGAAACGCCGGGGTACAGCTTGATGTTGATGCGGCCCTGCGTGCGTTCGCGGACCTTGCTGGCCCACAGTTCGCCGCCCTTGCCCCAGGGGAAGGCGGTGCCCAGCACCAGCGACATGCGGTATTCGCTCTTGTAGTTTTGCGCCAGGGCCGGCGTGGCGAAGGCCAGTGCGGCGGCGGCAGCGACGGCGCTGGTGAGGAAGGTGCGCAGTTTCATGGTTTCAGTCTCCTGGTTCTCGGTGAAAAGGGGGCGGTGGGGTCGATGGGGTCAGTAGCCCAGGCGGGCGGGCAGCCACAGCGCCAGTTGCGGGAAGGCAATGACCAGCACCATGACGATGAACATCGCCAGCAGCATCGGCCCCACCCAGCGCACGGTGGACTCCATGCGCACGCCGGCGATGCGGCACGACACCATGAGGTTCACGGCCAGCGGCGGCGTGAACTGGCCCAGGGCGACCTTGAGCGTGAGGATGACGCCGAACCACACCGGGTCCCACTGGTAGTGCTGCATGATGGGCAGCAGCAGCGGCACGAAGATCAGGAAGATCGAGATGCCGTCGAGGAACATGCCCACCGTGATGAGCAGCAGGATCAGCAGCGCCATCACGCCGTATTCGCCCAGGCCTGAGTTCACGATGGCCTTGGCTACCGGATCGATCACGCCCAGCGTGGACAGCGAGAACGCGAAGATTCCGGCCAGCGACACCACCAGCAGGATCACGGCCGAGAGCTCGCCCGCCTCGCGCAGGATGGGAAACAGGTCGCGCACCCGGATGGTCCGGTGGATGCACATGCCCACGAACAGGCCGTAGAACACCGCCACCACAGCCGCCTCGGTGGGGGTGAACCAACCCGCCCGCATGCCGCCCAGGATCAGCACCGGCGCGGCCAGGCCCCAGGAGGCCTCGCGCAGGCTGCGCCAGAACGGCGGGCGTGGCATGGAGGATTCGAGCGCGCCCATCTTGTGCCGGCGGGCCAGCCAAACCGCGGGCACGATGAGCGCGATGCCGGCGAGCACGCCGGGAATCATGCCGGCCGCGAACAGCGCGGGCACGGAGGCGCCCGGCACCAGCACCGAATAGATGATGAACGCGACGGAGGGCGGGATCAGGATGTCGGTGGCCGCCGCGGCGCCCACCACGCTGGCGGAGAACGAGCCCGGATAGCCCGCCCGCGACATGGCCGCGATCATCACGCCACCCACCGCGGCCGCATTGGCCGGGCCCGAGCCGGAGATGCCGCCCAGGAACATCGCCACGGCGATGGCCACCAGGGGCAGCATGCCCGGGCCGCGGCCCACGATGGCCACGGCGAAGTTCACGAGCCGAAGCGCCACGCCGGAGCGGTCGAAGATCGAGCCCACGAGCACGAACATGGGAATGGCCAGCAGCGGGTACTTGCCCAGGCCGGCATAGAAGTTCTGAGGCACGGCCAGCAGGCCGAACCATTGGCTGTCGGCATTGGCCAGGGCAATGGCCGCCACCCCCGCCAGCCCCAGCGCGGCGCCGATGGGCACGCCCACGAACATCATGGCAAGGAACGCCACGAACAGCAGGGTCGCGATCATGCGGAGGTGTCCTGCCGGCCCGCCGGGGAGGCCGTGCGGCCCCGGCGGATGAACAGCCCCACCGCCCGCCAGGTGATCAGTGCGGACAGCAGCGGCAGCCACACCGAGTACCACCACTGCGGCACGCCGATGCCGGGGGAGGTCTCGCCGAAGCGGTAGTCGTCCCACACCACCCGCACGCTCAGCACGGCGATCGCGCCGAACAGCAGCGCCACCATCAGTGCACCGAAGCGGGCCAGCACGTGACGGCGCGCGGCCGAGCCGCCCTCGGCGAACCATTCGATGCGGATGTGCTGGTCGCGCGCGACCGCGGCGGAGCCCGCCACCAGCGCCAGGACGATCATGAGGAAGACCGAGATCTCCTCGGTCCAGGCGAAGGAGGAGTTGGTGAAGTAGCGCACCAGCACATTGGCGAAGGTGATGAGGGCCAGCGCCGCCATCACGATGACGGTGAGCCAGTCTTCGATGCGCAGGGAGCGGGGAGCGTCGTCGGGCGGTGCGGCAGGCCGTGCCGCGTCGTGGGGCGCGGGCCCGGACGGGGGAAGTGAGGACATGGGAGGCAGAGGGTCGAGAGAACGGACAACGTGGCGATGCGGGTCACTCTGCCCGCCGGCCTTGTGCGCCAGGGGCCCGGACGGGGCGGCGCTCGGAGCGCCGAAGCCATTTTGCAAGCAAACGTGGCAGGGCCCGGTGCAGGGTTTCCCCAAGGGGCCTTGCGCCGCAGGCACGCGCGGCCCCCGATAATGCGCGCCATGGAAACCAAGTGGCTCGAGGATTTCGTCAGCCTCGCGGAAACGCGCAGCTTCAGCCGTTCAGCGCAATTGCGCCACGTGACCCAGCCGGCGTTCTCGCGCCGCATCCAGGCGCTGGAGGCCTGGGCCGGCACCGATCTGGTGGACCGCAGCTCCTACCCGACCCGGCTCACGCCCGCGGGCAAGACGCTCTACGAGGAAGCGCTGGAGATGCTGCAGGCCATGCAGAACACCCGCGCCATGCTGCGGGCCCACACCAGCGCCGGCAAGGACATGATCGAGTTCGCAGTGCCGCACACGCTGGCCTTCACGTTCTTTCCTGCCTGGCTGTCGAGCCTGCGCGAGCGTTTCGGGCCGGTCAAGAGCCGCCTCATCGCGCTCAACGTGCACGATGCCGTGCTGCGCCTGGTGGAGGGGGGGTGCGACCTGCTGATCGCCTACCACCATCCCTCGCAGCCCTTCCAGCTCGACGCCGACCGCTATGAAATGGTGACCCTGGGCCAGGAAATCCTCTCGCCCTATTCGCGCGCCAATGCCGACGGCCAGCCGCTGTTCAGCCTGCCGGGCCGCGCGGGCGAGCCGCTGCCCTACCTGGGGTATGCACCCGGGGCCTATCTGGGCCGCGTGACGGATTTGATCCTCAAGCAGTCGGGCACGGCCATCCACCTGGACCGCGTCTATGAAACCGACATGGCCGAGGGACTGAAAGCGATGGCGGTCGAGGGGCACGGGGTGGCCTTCCTGCCGCACAGCGCAGTCAAGAAGGAACTGCGCTCGCGCCGCCTGGTCAGTGCGGCGCCCCCGGGTGTGGAGGACCTGCAGATGGCGATGGAAGTGCGGGCCTACCGCGAAAAGCCGTCCGGCAAGGAACCCTCCAAGGGCATCGCCCAGTCGTTGTGGACCTACCTGCAGGCCCACAGTACGGACAAGCCCCTTTGACCGCAGGGTCAGGTTATGTGTCAAATGCATATTCCACCGTGCATTTGGCATTGGAAAGACCGTGTGACGGGACGTACATTCCGTCCCGGCGTCCGGAGCGAAGTGCACAAGCCTTCGCCCAACAGAGACGCCCGGCCTGGCACGGTGTTTGCTCAGGTTAGAACTTACGAACTTTGAGACAAGCCATGAAAACATTCCATTGGAAGGCCGTATGGGGCGTTGCCGCCTTGTGCTGGGGCATGGCTGTCTCCGCGCAGGGGGTACTGGAGCGGGTCACCGCCGGCGGCAAGCTGGTGCTGGCCTACCGGGAATCCTCGGTGCCCTTTTCCTATGTGGACGCCGGCAAGCCCTTGGGCTATGCGGTGGAACTGTGCCAGCGGATCGCCGAGGTCGTACGCAAGAAGACCGGCCGCAAGGACATGGAAGTGGAATTCGTGCCGGTCACCTCGGCCAACCGCATGGAGACCATCGAGAAAGGCCGCGCCGACATGGAGTGCGGCTCCACCACCAACAATGCCGAACGCCGCCAGGTCGTGGCGTTCACCGTGCCCCACTTCATCACCGGCGCCCGCCTGCTGGTGCCGGCCCAGAGCAACGTGGACCGCATCGAAGACCTCAGCGGCAAGAAGCTCGTGTCCACCAAGGGCACCACGCCCTTGAAGGCGGTCCAGCAGATCAACCGCGAGCGGCTCCTGCAGATCAACATCGTCGAAGCCCCGGACCACGCCCGGGCCGTCGAGATGGTGGAAAAGGGCGAGGCCGATGCCTTCGCGATGGACGACGTGCTGCTCTACGGCCTGGCGTCCAACCGCCCCAATCCGGCCGCCTTGAAGGTGGTCGGCAAGTTCATCACCACCGAGCCCCTGGCGATCATGCTGCCCAAGAACGACCCTGCGTTCAAGAAGGTGGTGGACGACGAGATGCGCCGGCTGATCACCAGCCGCGAGATCTATCCCATCTACGACAAGTGGTTCGCCCAGCCCATACCGCCGTCCAACCGCGCGCTCAACCTTCCGGTGAGCTATCTCTTGCGGGATTTCTGGCGCTATCCCACCGATCAGGTTCCGTTTTGAGCGCCGTTTTTTTAGCTGCGCTGACCCGATGTTCCGGGTATTCGGCATGGTGGCGAATTCCACTCCGTGCCAATATCTAGAATGATTGTTTCCGTTGTATCCGTAAGTTCTAAGGAGATCCTGATGAAGAAGCATTTGCTGGCAGTCGCCATCACCGCCCTGGCTGCAGGGAGCGCATTCGCGCAAGCCAATGACACGCTGGCCAAGATCAAGGCCTCCGGCACGATCACCGAAGGTGTGCGCGAATCCTCCGGCCTGTCGTACACCCTGGGTGACGGCAAGTACACGGGCTTCCACTACGACGTGTGCGCCAAGGTGATCGCCGACGTGCAAAAGCAGCTCGGCCTGGCCAAGCTGGACGTCAAGTACCAGCCCGTCACGTCGCAAAACCGCATCCCCCTGGTGCAAAACGGCACCGTGGACATCGAGTGCGGCTCCACCACCAACAACGCGGCCCGCCAGAAGGACGTCGCCTTCGCGGTCACGACCTATGTCGAAGAAGTGCGCATCGCCGTCAAGGCCGATTCGGGCATCACCGGCATCAAGGACCTGAACGGCAAGAACATCGCCACCACCACGGGCACCACCTCGGTGCAGACGCTGCGCAAGAACAAGCGCGCCGAAGGCCTGACGTTCAAGGAAGTGTTCGGCAAGGACCATTCCGACAGCTTCCTGCTGCTGGAATCCGGCCGCGCCGACGCCTTCATCATGGACGGCTCGATCCTGGCTTCCAACATCGCCAAGTCCAAGAGCCCCAACGATTTCAAGATCGTCGGCGAAGTGCTGAGCGTGGAACCCATCGCGATCATGATCCGCAAGGACGACCCCGCCTTCAAGAAGGCCGTGGACGACAGCATCAAGGCGCAGATCAAGTCCGGCGACATGGCCAAGCTGTACGACAAGTGGTTCCTGCAGCCCGTGCCTCCGAACAACGTGAAGATCGGCCTGCCGGTGAGCGAAGCGACGAAGGCTGCCTGGGCGAACCCCAACGACAAGCCCATGGAAGAGTACGCCACCAAGGACTGAGCGCCCGGCGCTCGCATGCGGCAAACGCCCACCTGACGGTGGGCGTTTGTTTGTTTCCCCGGCAGGGATGCCCGGGATGGGGCGCCAAGTTTGAAGACAACGAGATTTGAGAAGGATTTCCCATGGGATCAAATTGGGATTGGCAAGTCTTCCTGCAGGACCCAGGGGGTGAATACCCGACCTACCTCCAGTGGATGCTCTCTGCCTGGGGCTGGACGGTGTCGGTGGCCCTGCTGGCCCTGGTCATCGCGCTGGTGATGGGATCGATCGTCGGGACGCTGCGCACGCTGCCCGACAACAAGGTGCTGGTCGGCTTCGGCAATGCCTGGGTCGAGCTGTTCCGCAACATTCCGCTGCTGGTGCAGATTTTTCTGTGGTACCACGTGCTGCCGGCGATCTTCCCGGTGCTCAAGGGCGTCTCGGGCTTCATCCTCGTGGTGCTGGCGCTGGGCTTCTTCACTTCGGCGCGGATCGCCGAACAGGTGAGGGCAGGCATCCAGGCCCTGCCGCGCGGCCAGCGCTACGCGGGCATGGCCATGGGCTTCACCACCGTGCAGTACTACCGCTACGTGCTGCTGCCGATGGCATTTCGCATCATCATTCCGCCGCTCACGAGCGAGACGATGAACATCTTCAAGAACTCGTCCGTGGCCTTCGCCGTGTCGGTGGCCGAACTGACGATGTTCGCGATGCAGGCGCAGGAAGAGACCTCGCGCGGCATCGAAATCTACCTGGCCGTGACGGGCCTGTACGTGATCTCGGCCTTCGCCATCAACCGCATCATGGCCTTCATCGAAAAGCGCACGCGCGTTCCCGGCCTGATCGTGTCCGGCGGCACGGGGGGAGGCCACTGACATGATGAATCTCGACCTTTCCTTCTACAGCTGGGACATCATCAGCAAGTTCGTCGTCAAGGGCTTTTACTTCAGCATCATGCTGACGCTGATCGCCACGGTCGGCGGCATCCTGCTGGGCACCGTGCTGGCGCTGATGCGCCTGTCGGGCAAGAAGTGGCTGGACGCGCCGGCCACGTTCTACGTCAACGGCATGCGCAGCATCCCGCTGGTGATGGTGATCCTGTGGTTCTTCCTGCTGGTGCCGGCCTCGTTCTACGCGGCCCTGCCCGGCGGAATCGGCACGAGCTACCGCTCGGAGCTGTCGGCCATCATCACCTTCATCGCCTTCGAGGCCGCGTACTTCAGCGAGATCATGCGGGCCGGCATCCAGTCGATCTCCCGCGGACAGGTGTTCGCGGGCCAGGCGCTCGGGATGACCTACGGCCAGAACATGAAGCTCGTGATCCTGCCGCAGGCGTTCCGCAACATGCTGCCCGTGCTGCTCACGCAGACCATCATCCTGTTCCAGGACACTTCGCTGGTCTACGCCATCGGCGCCTACGACATGCTCAAGGGCTTCGAGACGGCGGGCAAGAACTACGGGCGGCCGATCGAGGCCTACCTGCTGGCAGCCGTCGTGTACTTCGCGATGTGCTTCGCACTGTCCTGGGTCGTCAAGCGCCTGCACCGGAAAATCGCCATCATCCGCTGAGCGGAAAGAGTGAGGAAATAGCAATGATTGAAATGAAGAATGTCTCGAAGTGGTACGGCAGCTTCCAGGTGCTGACCGACTGCTCCACTTCCATCCAGAAGGGCGAAGTCGTGGTGGTGTGCGGCCCTTCGGGCTCCGGCAAGTCCACGCTGATCAAGACCATCAACGCGCTCGAGCCCTTCCAGAAGGGCGAGATCTTCGTGGACGGCATCGCCGTGCACGATCCCAAGACCAACCTGCCCAAGCTGCGCAGCCGCGTGGGCATGGTGTTCCAGCACTTCGAACTGTTTCCCCACCTGTCGGTGACCGACAACCTGACGATCGCGCAGATCAAGGTGCTGGGCCGCGGCGCGGACGAGGCCAAGAAGCGCGGCCTCAAGATGCTGGACCGCGTGGGCCTGTCGGCGCACAAGGACAAGTTCCCCGGCCAGCTGTCGGGCGGCCAGCAGCAGCGCGTGGCGATTGCTCGTGCGCTGTCGATGGACCCCATCGTGATGCTGTTCGACGAACCCACCTC